>CAJAYO010000181.1 GCA_903948415.1 uncultured Opitutia bacterium
CTCGCCGTTTCCCGGCAACATCAAGTGGAACTTCAACAAGTTTCTCGTGGGCCGCGACGGTACGATTGTGCAGCGCTTCGACTCCGGCGCCGAACCGGACTCCCCCGCGGTGATCAAGGCGATCGAGGCCGCGTTGGCGGCGAAGTAAGGCGGATCGCCCGACCCCGCCGGGTGCGGCGGGCAGCGGGCGCCCCGGTGCGGATAAAGTTTCCCACTTCGGCCGGAGGCGGTCATCGCTGGGAGATGTCATTCTCCAGCCTGGGCCTGTCGGCGCCGCTCCTCCGGGGCATTTTCGAGCGAAATTATCTTGAGGCCACGCCGATCCAGGCGGCGGCCATTCCGGCCATTTTGCGCGGCGGGGATGTGTGGGCGTCGGCCCAGACGGGTTCGGGCAAGACGGCGGCGTTTGCGCTGCCGCTGCTGCAACGCCTCGCCGGGGCGCACCGCGAGCGCGGGCGGTTCGTACGGGCGCTGGTGCTCGTACCGACGCGCGAGCTGGCGGCGCAGATCGGCGACGCGTTTCGCGACTACGGGCGCTACCTGCCGGAGCCGGCGTTGAAGACGCTGGTGGTCTACGGCGGCGTGTCCATCAACCCGCAGATGATGGCGCTTGGCGGCGGCGCGGACATTCTGGTGGCGACGCCGGGCCGGTTGCTCGACCTGATTGCGCACAACGCCGTCTCGCTCGCGGCGGTGGCGACGCTCGTGCTCGACGAGGCGGACCGGCTGTTTGCGCTGGGTTTTGCGGATGAACTCGCACGCATCCTCGCGCTGCTGCCGGCGCAGCGGCAGACGCTGTTTTTTTCGGCGACGTTTCCCCCGGCGGTGTGGAGTTTCGCGGAGAGCCTGCTCCGCGATCCGACGCGCATCGAGATGCCGGCGGCAGCGGCCGACACGCCCGACATCGTCCAGCGCGCGATCGAAGTGGATGCGCCGCAACGCACGCAGCTGCTGCGCAATTTGATCGAATTTCACGCGTGGTCGCGGGTGCTGGTTTTCGTAGCCACGAAATATGCGACCGAGCACGTCGCGGAAAAACTGCGCCGCGCCGGGATCGAGGCCGTCGCGCTCCACGGCGAACTCAGCCAGGGCGCGCGCACGACGGCGCTGGCCGATTTCAAAGCGTCGCGGGTGCGGGTGCTCGTGGCGACGGACGTGGCCGCCCGCGGGCTCGACATCGCGCAGCTGCCGGTTGTGGTGAACTACGATCTGCCGCGTTCGCCCGTGGACTACCCGCACCGGATCGGCCGCACGGGGCGCGCCGGAGAAAGCGGCACGGCGGTGAGCTTCATCAGCGCGGAGACCGACGCGCATTTTCGGCTGATCGAGAAACGCAACCGCCTCGATGTGACGCGCGAACAGATCGCGGGCTTCGAGCCGTGCGAAACCGCTCCGTCGCTGCCGGCCACGACCGGCGGCGTGAAGGGGAAACGGAAAAGCAAGAAGGACCGGGTGCGCGAGGCGGCCGGCGGGGTGGCGACGCAGCCGGCCTCGGGGCCCGTGGCACCCGCCGAGCCCGTGGACTATTTTCCGCTGACGCCGCGGATTCCGACCCAGCGCCGGACCGGGCGGTGACGCGCCTCAGGCGGGGGGAGGGCGAGGCCGGTGCCGCAACTGCAAAATACGCCCAGCAATGGGCAAAAACCGCAGAGCGGCGTCGGCGCGGGAGGGATAGGTTCGGGCCGTTCGGCGGTCGTCGCCGGACCCGATCCCCTTTGCCATGGAACTCATGGAGGCCATCTACCACCGGCGCACGGTGCGCCGTTTTGAGGACCGCGAGGTCGCGGCGGAGTTGTTGGAGGAAATCATCGAGGCGGCGGTGCAGGCGCCCAGTGCGATGAACATGCAGCCGTGGTCGTTCGCGGTGTATTGCGGGCGGCCGCGCCTGGTGGCGTTTTCCGACCGGATCAAGGAGCATGTGCTGGCGACGTTGCCGCCGTTGTTCGAGTTGCACGAGCACACGGACCGCATGAGCGATCCGGGGTATGATGTGTTTCACGGGGCGCCGGTGCTGATGGTGATTTGTGCGAAGGAACAGGGCTGGAGTCCGGCGGAAACGGTCTGCCTCGCCGCGCAGAATCTGATGCTGGCCGCGCACGGCCTCGGACTCGGCACCTGCCCGGTGGGTTTCGTGCGCTCGTGGTTTAGGTTGCCGCGGATCAAGGATGAGCTCGGCATCCCGGGCTCACACGAGCCGGTGTTCCCGGTGGTCGTCGGACACCCGGTCGAGTGGCCGCTACCGACATCGCGGCGAGAACCCGATGTCGTGGTCTGGGCCCGCGCACGGGCCGGTGGCCTGCGGCGGGACTAACGTTCCAACCGGTCGGCGGCTTCGCGGCTGAAGCGCGTCCAAGGAACCGCTTTGAGACGTGCGGCGGGGATGGGAGTTTGAGTTGCCTCACAGATGCCGTAGGTGCCGAGGCGCAGGCGTTGCAGGGCGGACTCGACTTCGGCGAGAAGATGGGCCTCGGAGTTGACCTCGCTGATCAGGCTTTCGAACTCGCTCGTGTCGCTGGCGTGGGCGACGAAATCGTGGTCGGTATTGCGGGGGATTTCCGCCTCGGACAGGTGTTCCTTCGACTGACTTTGGAGCCGGGCGCGCAGCCGGAGAAGGGTTTGCAGGTGCCATTGCCACTTGGCCGGAACGGACGCGCCGGGATCGGCGGCGTCGGGGAGCGGAGCGGGACGGGATTTCATGGCTAAGGAGGGGCCGCGAGGAAGGAAGGGCGGCGACGCGACGCGGCGGGTCGGCGCGCACCCGGCGTCAGATCGCCGGAATGATGAGGACAGGGCACTTGGCGCGTTTGAGGACGCCGTGCGTGGTGCTGCCGATGACGAGATCGTAGAGGGCGTTGTGGCCGTGCGAACCCATCACGATGAAATCGGCGCTGAAGCGGGCCGCGGCGTCGACGATGGCCTGCACGGGGGGCCCGCCAGCGAGTTCGGTTTCGATGGCGAGCACGTCGCCCGCCACCTGCGTGCGGATTTTTTCGAGGCGCTCGGCCGCGGAGCGCTCCGCGGCGGCGATAATTTCGGCGATATTTTCCACCAACGGACCGTAGTCACTGGAGATGATCGGGGGCTGCACGACACTGAGCAGGACCAGGCGCGCCTGGATGGTTTTGGCGAGGGCGGTGGCCTGCGCCACGACCGCGTTGCTGGCGGGCGAAAAGTCGATGGGGGCCAAAATCGTTTTCATGGGCCAACGATGCCCGAGAAGCGATCGGTTTACTCCGCGATTCTTGGCGGGGTGCGCGCAGTTATTGCGAGGGAAGGGGGGCGCGCCGTCGCCCGGCGGGCGAGACGGGGAAAACCGGGCAGGGACGGAAACCCGGGTGACTACTTGGCGGGCGCGGGCGCGACCACGGGTAGTTTGAATTCCCGCAGCAGGGCGTCGATTTTTTCGACCTTCTCGGCATGCGGCATCGCGGGGTGGAGCCCGGAGTGGCGCAGGATGCCGTCGGGTGCCACGATCGCCATGTGCGGGATGCCGCGGATGGCGTAGTCGGGGTTGAAGACGGCCTCTTCGCTGAAGGCGATCGGCCAGGTGATGTCCTTGGCTTTGATGTAGTCGGTCATCAGGGCCATTTCCTTGGAGGGATTGTCCTTGGTGTCGATGCGCTCCGGCCCCAGGCCGATAACCGATCCCTGGATACTCGTGACGCCGAGGACAACGACGTCGAGGCCCCGGTAGTGGGCGGTCAACTCGCGCATCTGGGGAAAAGACGCGACGCACGGGCCGCACCAGGTGGCCCAGAAATCGAGGACGACGACCTTGCCCCGGAGATCGGCGAGGGTCTTGAGGCCGGCGGGCGAGGCCCAGGAAAAATGGAGCGGCGCGGCGGGTTTGCCGACGAGGGTCGCAGAGGCCTCGCGCGTGGAGGTTTGGCGCTCGAGGGCGGTGAGTGTGGCTTGGGCGGCGGCGGCGGATTTGGTGCTGGGGAAGTCGGCCTGAAGGCGGAGCAAGAGCTCTTTCATTTTTACCAGGTCTTGCAGGACCTCGCCATGGAGTGTGGCCTGCATGTAGAGAATGAGGGCGACGTCGTCGGTCTTTTGGCTGCGATATTTGGCGAGGAGCGCGTCGAAGGCCGCGAGTTCGGGGGCGAGGCTCGTGGCGGTGGGAACGCCGGCGCCGAGTTTGGCGCGGATCTGAGTGACAAGCAGCTCAAGGTCGCCGGCAGGCGTGCCGGCCGCAGCGGGCGCCGGAGCCGCCGCCGTGACGGTGGGTGGGGCGGCGAGTTGGGCGAGCACGGGCACGAGCGTCGCTAGGAGGAGAAGGGAATGGGCGAGGGCGCGGAAATTCATGGAGGGAGCGGAAGGCCGAAATCAGGTCGTGAAACGAAACGGAAGAAGGGAGGCGGAATCGCTGGAAAAGCAAAACCGCGAAACGGCGGCGGACCGATCCGCCCCGACTAACGCGGGAAATCCGCCGTGGAACGCGGTGGCTTACCAGTGGGCGTAGTCGCCTTTTTCGAGGCCTTTGGCGAACTCGACGAAGAGTTGGACGCAGCGCTCGACGTCCTCGAGATCCACGACC
>CAJAYO010000182.1 GCA_903948415.1 uncultured Opitutia bacterium
ACGCCCGCGCCATTGTTGAGCGAGAAGCGCGGGCTGGTGTCGCCGCCGTTGATATTGCCCATGTAGATGTCGAGATCGCCGTCGCCATCAATATCGCCGACGCCCAGCCCGTGCGTGAAACCTGAGCGCTGCGGCAGGCGCGTGGCCGTCTCGTCCGCGAGGCGGCCGTCGGCGGTTTGAATCAGCAGTTTCGCCTGTTCGCCGGGAAACGGCGGCGTGTCGGTGCCTTGGCCGATGATGAGCAGGTCGGGGCGGCCATCGCGATTGAAGTCGCCGACGAAATTGAACCGCGGGTGGATCATCGTGACGTTGCCGAGCACGGCATCGGTGGCGTCGGTGAACGTGCCGTTGCTGTTGCGCAGGGCCCGCAAGCGCGTGGGGGCGCCGGGCACGGTTGGGGGCGAGACGATCGACATGGTCACGAGGTCAAGGTCACCGTCGTTATCGAAGTCGATAAACTGGGTTTCGGTGAGATCGGCGAGCGTGCCGGCGGGGAGCGTGCTGGTGGTGTTGGCGAAAAACGGGCCGGCTTCGAGGACGGCGAGGCGGGTGGAGGCGAGGCTGCCGGCGGAGGTGGTGAGCGGGCGGTTAGCGCCACTGAGATCGCGGGCGGTGGCACCGGAGGTATCGTCCAGGGGCCAGGCGGCGATGAGGCCGGTGCGGTCGGCGGGCAGCGATTCGCCGAGGGCGGAGGAAATCTGAGCGGCGGTGCGCCCGACGTTCCAGACGCGCACTTGGCGCGCATAGCCGGGGAAGGCGGGATAGTTCGTACCGCCGTTGGCGAGATAAGCGATGCCGACGCCGAAAGGGACGGAGGGCGCGGCGAGCGGAGCGCCGGCGGCGGTGCCGGTGGCGACGACCGAGCCGTTAACGAGGAGGCGGGTGGTGGCGCCGTTTTCCAGGACGGCGGCGACGTGCGTCCACGTGCGGAGGGGAAAGTCGGCGGGCGCGACGAGTTCGCGGTAACTCCCAGCGGTGCCCGTGGAGGTGACGAAGGTGAGTTTGGTGCCGTCGCGATTGAGTTGGAGGGAGAAGCTGACGAAGGGATCGGTGCCGCTGGTGGCGAGGCCCTTGCCCATGAGCCAGGCGTAGGGAGTGTGGCCGGTCAGGTAGAACCAGCCCTCGAGGGTGAGCGATGCGCCGGGGGCGAAGTCGGCGGTGGTGGGGGCGCGGAGCGGGGCGGCGCCGAGGGCGGCGACGTGGGTCTGCGCGGGCGGGACGAGGGGGGCTTGGGCGCGGAGGGCGGGAAGGAGCGAAGCGAGAGCGAGGAGGAGCGTCAGGGGACGTGGGACGAATCGCATAGGAGGGTTTTAGGGTTTGAATTGGGACGAGAAAAGCAATCCGGCGGCCACAATTCTGGGCGGAGGCGCCGCGCGGCACCGGGCGCGGAGTCGGTGGCGTGGGGGCAAGGGCCGGACTTTCCGACAAAGGAAATACGCCCGCGGTGGGCAGGTGGACGGCGCGCTTCTCCGGGCCGACCGCGGCGGTGGCGGTGGGGCGGAGCGGTTTGCTCGCGGTTCAGCTATGCTCCAGCGGGGTGCGGAGGGCGGTCACTTCGGCTTTCACCTGCCGCGTGAGCCGGCGGCCGATCAAGTAGGCTGACGCGGGGTTCACCCAGCGCGTGCGGGAGACCTCCAGCACGGGGTGGCCGCGGCGCGAATACAGTTCGAACACC
>CAJAYO010000183.1 GCA_903948415.1 uncultured Opitutia bacterium
CACCAATCCAAGCCGCCAGGCGGGCCGTGGGCTGCCGGTGGATTCGGTGAGTTGGCGGGAGACCCAGGAATTCTGCGAGCGGCTCACGTGGTTGCTCGGGCTCCGGGTCCGGTTGCCGCGCGAGGCGGAGTTCCGCAGCGGATGGAAAGCGGACGCTGAGGGAGCCTGGTCTGCCGACAACAGCGGCGGGCGCAGCCGGGAAACCGGGACGTCACCGCCGTCGGACGCGGGGTTCTTTGATCTGGCGGGCAACCTCGCGGAATGGCTGCAGCCCCCGTCCGCGGCGGGCGAAACCGCGCCGGTCGCGGGCGGCAGTTACCTCGATGCGGCGGCGGCGTTAAAGACGGTGAAGCTGGCGTCGGAAGAAAAGCGGGAACGGGCGCGGCACATCGGTTTCCGCGTCGTGGTGGAGCCGGGTGCGAACTGACCGGCGGGACCGGCGCCGGGCCCACGCCGATCGGCGGGGCGGGGGACGCCAATCAGGCCCCGAGTTTCACGATGCAGCCGAATTCCTCGCGGGTGAGCGGGAGCACGGACAGGCGGCTTTGGCGCAGCAGCGCAATGGTGGCGAGGGCGGGCTCGGCCTTGATTTGCGCGAGGGCCACCGGGTGCGCGAAGCCGCTGACGCTCTTCAGTTCGACCGCGACCCAGCCGGGTTCGTCGGCCGTGGTATCAGGGAAGGCGGCCCGGGTGACCTCGGTGAGGCCGACGACGGCTTTGGTGGTGACGCTCTCGTAAAACAGGACGCGGTCGCCAGGCTGCATGGTGTTAAGGTGGATACGCGCCTGGTAGTTGCGCACACCGGTCCATGCCGTGCGGCCGTCGCGGACGAGGTCGGCCCACGCATAGGCTTCGGGTTCTGATTTCACGAGCCAGTGGCGGGGAGCGGACGGTGGTTTTTCTTTCATGGAGTGGAGCCGTTATCGCGGGCGCCCGGCGATGCGCAAGCCGGAGAAGGCGGGGAGTGCGCAGTCGGAAGAAAACGGCGGGCAGACAGCCCGAGCTGCGGTCCACGGGCGCACGCGCCAGCCGAGGGAAGCGACGGACGCAGGCCGGGGAATGGGGGGGCAATATTGCGTTGTCATGGGAGGGGGCCTTTGGTGCGCTGAGTGAAATGGACGCGACCGATGCCGAAAAAGCCAATGCCCGCCGGGTGCAGCGGCTGCTTTACGCCCTGATGATCGTGATGATCGGCGTCCCGCTGATGATCTTTGTCGTGCGTCTCTTCTGAATGCCTTTGGCTGAAACCTGCGCATGAACAATACTCTTCTGCCGATCCGGCTCGTCTTCGTCGCGCTCTGTGCGGCGGCGGGGTGGCTCGTTTCACTCACCATTCTCGCGGGAGAACACAACCGTGGGCTCGCAATCGGGGTGGGCCTCGGCATCGGTCTGCTGGTCGTGCTCGTGGATGTGTTGCTGAAGGGGTTTTCGTTGCGGGGGCTGTCGGCGCTGACCTTTGGGATCGGGGTCGGCCTGGTCATCGCGCACATGGTGGGCGCGTCGCCGATCTTGGAGACGGGCGATCCCGCGACGATCTATCTGGTGCGGCTCGGGCTGTTCGTCATTTGTCCGTATCTCGCGGCGGTGATCGCCTTGCGGGGCAAAGACGAATTCAACCTCGTGATACCGTATGTGCGGTTTGTGCCGCACGAGGTGGATGTGCCGCTCGTCGTGGTGGACACGAGTGTGCTGATCGACGGACGCATCGCGCGGGTTTGCGAGAGCGGGTTTCTGAGCGCCGCGCTGGTGATTCCGCGGTTTGTGCTGAATGAATTGCGCGCGGTGGCGGATTCGACCGATCCGCACAAACAGGCGCGGGGCCGGCGCGGGCTCGACGTCCTCAACGAGCTGCGGAAGATCAAGAATCTGGATATCCGGATCATTGAGAGCGAAGTGACGAAGCGGGAGGATGTGGATGCGAAACTCGTGTTTCTGGCGCACTCGATGCGCGCGAAACTGCTGACGACGGACTACAATCTCGCGAAGATGGCCGAGTTTCACGGCGTGTCGTGGCTCAATCTCAACGCGCTCGCGAAATCGCTGCGGCCCGAACTGATGCTGGGCGAGCGGCTCGAAGTCGATCTGGTGAAGCCGGGCAAGGAAGAGGGGCAGGCGATCGGTTTTATCGAGGATGGCTCGATGGTGGTCGTCAGCGGCGGGCGGCCGCACATCGGCCAGCACGTGCAGGCGGAAATCATCAGTGTTTTGCCGACGGCGGGAGGGAAGATGATCTTCGCGCGCTTGGTGGCCCAGGTGGACGCGTGATCCGGCGCGGTCCGCGAGGATGGGGCAGGAGACTGACTTTCAGGCGCAATCGGGGACAGTTCGCGGTCGATGCGCCCCCGGGTTTGGGCGGCGAATTCCCGGGCGAGCGGCCGGCCCTGGAAAAACGGGTGAAAATTGGTGTTTACTTGCGCGCAACGATTTCCCAATACCACAGCTTCTGTTCGGGCCGGTAGCTCAGTTGATAGAGCGCGTCGTTCGCAACGACGAGGTCAGCGGTTTGATCCCGCTCCGGTCCACCAGTTTTGCGATGAGGGCAGCGGCGTCGCACTCTGACGCGGTGGTCGCAGCTGGCCGGTTCACCCCTCGGCGCGGGCCGGGGAAAATGGGTCCTCTTCCGGGGCGCGCCGCGATTTTTGGACGCCGATTGTGGCGCAACCTCTTTGCGCATAGGAGGTACCGGGAGCATGTGACGGTTGCGCAAATTCGGAAAACCACGACTAGCGCATTGGCCCTGCATTTGCTACGGTGGCGGGCGAATCGGGGTTAGCCTGACCTCCTGAAAATAACCATGACTGCCATGAAAAAGACCACGTCCAAACCTGCCGCCAAGTCGTCCGCCCCTGCGACCAAAGCCGCTTCCACCGCCAAAGCTTCCGCCGTCAAAGCGCCCATCGTCAAAGCGCCCGTCCCGGTGAAAAAGGCGGCGCCTGCGGTGAAGCCCGCGAAACCCGCGGTGAACCTCGCGAAACCCGCGGTGAAAACGAAAACCGCGGCCCCGGTCGCGGCGGCCCCGGTCGCGGCGGCCGCGCCCGCGGTGAAGCCCGTGCCCACCAAGCCCG
>CAJAYO010000184.1 GCA_903948415.1 uncultured Opitutia bacterium
ATGCTGAAAGAGGGCGTCGATCCGGTTGCGGACCTGCTGAAAACGCGGCGACAGCGGCGGCGGCCCCCCCGCGGGCAGCTTGCTGCCGGCCCCAGGCAACGCAGTCGGGGCGATTTTTTCCGTCCCCTTTGGTTCAACCCGGGCGGACGCAGGCGCCGCCGCGGTCGCCGCCGCCGGCCGGGCAGGCTCGGGCGTGTAGACTTCGTCCAGCGCCGTTTCCGCCGGCTGGTTAGCCGCAGGCAGGGGCGGGCGGGGGGCTTGCGCGCAGAGTCCGCCCGCGATGACGGGAAACACCCAGAGGAGTGCGAGAGGGCGGAACGGGTTCATTTCTTGCCGAGGAGTTCCAAGCTCAGGTCGAGCGTGATGCCGGTGCCGTCGGCATCCCGGCGGCTGAAGCCGAAGGCGGTGATGTTGGCGAGGCGCGGGCCGGTCTCGATCGCATAGAGAAAGGACCAGACCTGTTCGTAGGTGCCGGCGATCCGCAGGGTGTAGGGCACGCGGCGATAAAGCACACTCGTGTCGCTGGCGGGCGAGGTGAGCGGGTGGAGTTCAGGGAGGCGGGCCTTGGTCTGCTCCTCGAATTTGTAGAAATAGAAGGCGTTTTCCGCGAGATTGGACTCGATGACGAGGTTGTCCTCGATCCGGCGGGCGGCTTCCCGGGCCGCGGCGAGTTCCTGCCGTTGCGTAGAACCGCCCACCAGCAGCGTGAGCATCGCCTCGCCCTCCCTGGCGCGGTCCACGCGGATCACCTCCAGCTCCTCGTTTTGCCCGATCAGAAACCAGGCGCTACCGGCGAGCAGCAGCGTGAACACCGTGCAGGCCGCGCAATAGGGATAGCGGCGGATCAACGCGCTGAACTGGGCGAGCAGCGGGTTCATGGCTTCGGGGCTTTGAGCCGGAAGGTGAGCTCGAAGTTCAACAAGTCCCCGCTGCCGGCGCCGCGGTCGAGGCTCGTGAGCGCAATCTCGCGGAAGAGCGGCCCGATTTTTTTGTCCTGCACGAGCTGCTTGGTGTAGGTGCCCAGGAGGGTCGCGGCGCGCTGGGAGTTTTCCCGGACGTTGCCGCGGACCATGATGCCGGCCTCGGTCCATTCGATGGTGTCGATCACCATCTGCTCGGGCCGGGTGCGCCCGAGATCGATCACAAAACCCGACACAAAGAGCTGGGGTTTCACGAGGGCGTAGGCCTGGTCGATCTTGGCGGATTCGACGGCGTATTCCTGCTGCATGTGTTTGATATCGGCCACCTCGGGCCGGTTGTCAGCAATGCGCTTTTCCCAATCGGCGATCAGGTGACGGAGCGTCCAGTTCTGGTAGCCGATCCAGCCCGTGAACAACATCACCCCGACGGCCACAGCGCTGAACACGACGTTGGTCAGAAAACGTTTGCCGACGACATTGTCCTCGGGGAGTTCCGCCACGAGGCGGAGATCCACGTGCCAGTGGGGGCTCAGGCCGAGGGGATCACGCTCGCGGCTCATGGGGAACGGGGGCGAGCTGGGCGATCAGGCTCAGCGGTTGAAACCAGGACCGGGCGGGGGCGGTGGTGCCCGCGGGAAGCTTGAGGCCGACCGACGGAAGCCAGGTGGGGAAATCGGGCACCAAAAATTCCAGATCGACCGCGGCGCAGAGCGCCTCCTCCAGCCAGCCGAGGCGCGTGGGCAGGTGGGCGCAGTAGAGGGCACCGATGGGCTGGCCCGTCTGCATTTCGAAATAGTCGATCGCCGGCCGCAGGTGGCGCGTGAGCATGCGCACGATGCGGCGGCTGTGGGACCGCAGCTCTTCCGTCGGCGAGAACAACGCATCGCGGGCAACGCCGATGCCGGGGGCGGCAATTTCCTTCATCGCCGCTTCCATGATCGAAAGCAGACCATGCGGCAGCGTGGCGGGCGTGTGCACGCCGTCCTTCGCGAGAAAATATACCCGGGTCTGCCCGAGACCGATTTCGCACACCACGACGGCATGCGGATACGCCGTGTCGCGCATGTAGCGGGCGAGCGCTCCGAGCAGGGGCACGCTGCCGACTTCGAGCCGGCGCGGACGGATACTGAGCTTGCGCAGCCGCTGCTGGAGATCGCGGATGGCGGCCAGCGGCAGACCGAGCAACAGCCCGGGACGCGTCGGCGTCGCGGCCGTGACCTCGTCGCCGTCGAGCGGGCTCAGCGCGGCGATGTGCCAGTCTTTGACGGACGGGACCTTGGCGGATTCGGCGAGCAGCGTCGGGAGAAACCCCGGCTCGGCGAAGCGGCGCGTGTTGATCACCTCGCGCTGGAGCACGCGCTCGACCGGGTGGAAACCGGTGAACCCCGCGAGGTAGCCGGGACTACGATCCGGAAAGGCCGACCGCAGCCACTGCGTGATCGCGTCGTCGTCGGCCGTCGCCGGCAACTCGGTGAACAGATCCACCTCGAGCGGTTTTTCCTCGAGCCGGGCGAGCCGCGCAAGCTGCACCCCGTGGTCGTTCTGATTGAACAGAACGCCGCTGCGCTGGTTGCGGGTGAGCATCGAGAAGGCCGCCATGAAAGTAAGTTGCTTCAGACTAGGGCGAAGACACCGGGAGCATGTCAATCCGACCCACATCGGACCCACTGGGGGGTTTCGCTTAGGGCAACGTGATTTTTTCGGTCGAATCGGTGAGTTCACGCCACTCGACCAACTTATACGGGCTCTCCATAGACGTGCCAATCGCGCCCTTCGTCCGCAGCGTCGTATCATAATGGAAGTTCGCGACCGAGGTGAAGTTCACGTTTTTCGCCGAAATCGCCCCATAGAGGGGAATGTTATTGGACGCGACCGTCAGGTAGGCGTTGGGGAGATAGACCGTGCCGTAAAACGGCAGGACCTTGGACTGCAAATAATGATAATTGGGCGTGTTCGTCGCGCTGGTGCTCGCGATGAAAACCCTGGCCGGGTCCTGCGAAATGCTGTTGTCGATGCCCCCGGAGCCATACGTGCCCAAATACATCTGCACGCCCGCGGCGAAATAGACTTCCAGCGAAGCGCCGGCGTTGAGCACGATTTTCCCATCGCCCATCCCGAAATAGGAACCCGTGACATTGAGGATCACCCGGCCGTCGATTTCGATGATGTCATTGGCCCCGGCCAGATAAAGCCCGGAATAGTACGAGCCACTCGTCGTATTCGAACGGGTGATATTATAAACCCGAACCGCACCCGCGACCCCCAGGTTGGTCAGACCCGCCGAATCGCCGTCCGCTAACGTCGACCCGCCACTGGGGGACGGCAGGTTGATCGCGCCCGTGACCGTCAGAATATCGAATTGGGGAATAGAGGGACTCCGCGAGATGCGGGTGGCATCAATCTTGGTGGCGGGAATCGTCGGCGCCGCCGTCGCGGTGACGATCCCGGACGTGCTGTTGGTGTAGCGCGGGGCGAAGGGCGCCGTGGTGGACGACGGCGCGGCCAGGTAGCCGTTGACCCGGGCGTTGAGGAGCACGACCGCATCGCCCCCCGTGTTTCCGCCGGCCACCACGGCGGACGAGCCGATGTTCGGGCTGGCCCCGCTGAACGGGGCCGCGGTCTGGTTGTAGGTCCCGAGCGCCGAGTTGTAGCTGTCGAAGACTCCGTTGGCGCCGGAAATCGTCACCGTCGTCGAGGCGGCGACTGCATTCGGAAAGAGCGGTGCCGGCGCGAGGGTCGCGCGCAGCTGCGTTTTGAGCTGGGTCGCGTTGTTGTCGGGCAGGGTGGCGACGCCTTCGGCGTAGATCACCGGCGCACTCAGCCAATAGCTCGTGTTCGGCGGCGGCTGGTTGGTCTGCGCGGCCGTGCAACGATACGGCAGTCCGCCGGAAAAGGCCACGGTGTCGACCGCGTAGGCGGTGCCGGAGCTCCACGGCGCCACCGCATAGGCGGTCCAATAGGCCGCGTGCGGGGGAGCTTGGTTCGTATTGGCCGCGATGCAGCGATAGGCGGAGCCGCCGCTGAGTGCGATCGTGCCTATCCGATAGTTGGCCTGGGCGCTCCAGACCTCCGGCGCGCCTCTCCAGAACGTCAGGTGATTGGTGTCGGACGGGGCTTCGCCCAGCGGTGGTGCACTGGTGCACAGATACCAGACGCCCTGATACCAGACGAAATCGTTGGCCGCGTAGGTGGTTTGCTCGCTCCACCCGATGGACTTGTTCGTGTCGCGATAGCGCTCCACCCGGAGTTTCACCGTCGCGGTGATGCCGCTGTTGCCGTAGCGGCTGCTGGCCACCGAAAAGGACGTGGTCGCCGTCGTCGCGTTGGGGCGGGTCCAAGTGCTGAACGTATTGGCGCTATACGACCGCAAAGCGCGTTCGAGCCCCATCTCCGCGAGCTGCTTGCTCACCGCCTTCGCATAATTCCGGTTGCTGAGCTTCATCGCCTGATTGCTGACCGAGAGGAAGCTGGCCATGGCGATGCCGAGCACCGTCACACAGGACAAGG
>CAJAYO010000185.1 GCA_903948415.1 uncultured Opitutia bacterium
CCGCACCGCGATGGTCGGCAAATGGCATCTCGGGTTCCAGGAGAGCGGTTACGACCGGCCCCTGCCCGGCGGACCCGCCGACCGCGGGTTCGACCGCTTTTTCGGCTTTCGCGCGTCCACCGACATCCCGCCGTATTTTTATCTCGAAGGCGATCGCGCCGTTGTCCCGCCCACGGCCACCATCGCCGAAAGCCCGGCGCATCCGGAACTCGGTTACTCGCCGATCCAGGGGAAATTCTGGCGCGGCGGCGGCATCGCGCCCGGGCTGGACCTGAAGGACGTGCTCCCGCGTTTCACCGACGAGGCCGTGGCCGAAATCACCACGCATGCCCGCCAGCGGCCCGCCCAACCGCTCTTTCTCTACTACGCGCCCACCGGTCCGCACACGCCCTGGCTGCCTTCGCCCGAGTTCCAGGGCCGCAGCGGCATCGGCACCTACGGCGACTTCACGATGATGATCGATGCCATGATCGGCCGCGTGCTCCAGGCGCTCGACGAGACTAAACTCGCCGCCGACACGCTCGTAATTTTCACCTCCGACAACGGCCCCGTCTGGTATCCCGAGAACGTCCAGCGCACCGGCCACGATTCGTCCGGCGGTCTCCGCGGCATGAAGAGTTCCAACTGGGAAGCCGGCCACCGCATGCCGTTCATCGTGCGCTGGCCGGGCCGGGTGAAGGCCGCCTCGACCACGTCGCAGACGATCTGTTTCACGGACGTGATGGCGACGTTCGCCGCCGCCACCGGCGCCCCGCTCGCAGCCGAGGCCGGTCCGGACAGTTTTTCGTTTCTGCCCGTGCTGCTCGGCCAGCAGCCCACCACCCAGCCCGTCCGGGAGTCGCTCGTCGTCGGACGCGCCCTCCGCTCCGGGCGTTGGAAATGGATCGACGGCCGCGAGGCCATCCACTTCGGCCGCCCCTCCAGCGGCACCTACCCCGCACCGGGCGAGCCGTCGGGCCAACTCTACGATCTCGAGGCCGACCCGCGCGAAACGACCAACCTCGCCGCCACCCAACCCGCGATCGTCGCCCGCCTGAAGGCCGAGCTCGCCCGCATCCAGACATCGTCCCGCACCCGGCCGTAAGCGCCGTCGCCGAAACCCCCGTTCGCCCCACCGGAGATTCGCGCGCGCCCGAAAAATGGATGTCCAAATTTCCCGTCCCCTGCGGTAACCCCCTGACCACCCCGCATGCCCGTCCACCCCACGCCAGCCATCGACCCCGGTCCGCTCTACGAGGAATTCGTCCGCCTCTTCGTCGCGCACGAGGGGCAGGTGCGCGGGTTTCTGCGCTCGCTGCTGCCGGCGTGGGCCGATGTGGACGAGGTGATGCAAGAGACGAGCCTCGTCGCGTGGCGGAAGTTCGCCCGCTTCGAGCGCGGCACCAATTTCCTCGCCTGGGTCTTCACCATCGCGCGCTTCGAGGCCCTTGATCATCTGCGCCGTCGCGGGCGTGAGCGCCTCATTTTTTCCGATGCCGTGGCGGACCTGATGACCGAGGAGGCCGCACAAGAGAGCGACACGCTCGAACGCCAGCGCCGCGCGCTCGACCGTTGTCTCGCCAAAGTCGGCGATCCGCAGCGCGAGTTGCTCCTCCTGTCCTACCAGCCCGGCGCCAAGCTCCACGAAGTCGCCGCGCGCGCCGGCCGCAGCGTGGAGGGCCACTACAAGGCTGTCCAGCGCCTGCGCGCGCGGCTCCTCGACTGCATCGAGGGCGAAATGAAACGCGAAATCGCATGAGCCCCGCTGACCCACTCGCGCGCCTCATCGCCGACTGGTTGAGCGACCGCATTTCGCCGGAGGATTTCCGCACCCTCGACGCGCGCCTTCGCGCCGATCCCGCGGCCCGCGCCGCCCTGCGCCGCACCGCCAGTCTGGATGCTGCGCTGCGCGACTGGGCCACGCGCCAGGAATTCTCCTCCGCTTGGGCGGGCGCGGCAGCACCCGCTCCCGCCCGCACGGCGCCTTCACTTTTCCGCCGCTGCCGTTGGCCGCTCGCCGCGGCGGCAGCCGTCGCGCTGAGTGTGGCGACGTATCATGTCGGCACGCTCGCCGCGCCGCAGCCACTCGCGCCGGGCACCCGCATGCTGGCCGATGGGACCGTGGTCGAACTCAACGGTGCCGCCGAGATCGTGCCCGACTACACCGCCACCGAACGCCGCGTGCATCTGGAGCGAGGTGAGGCGCACTTCACCGTGACCAAGGACTCCGCCCGGCCCTTCATCGTCACGGCCGCGGGCGTCTCCGTGCGTGCGGTGGGCACCGCGTTCAACGTCCGCCTCGCCGGCGCCGCCGTCGAAGTACTCGTCACCGAGGGCCAGGTGCGCTTGCAACCGCCGCCCGCCCCAACCGCGCCCGGCGCGCCGGCCCCCACCGCCACCGCGCCCCTCTCCACGCACTCCGCTTCGCCCACGCCCGAGCGCCTGCTGGCCGCACGCCAGCGCGCCGTCGTCGGCACCACTCCGTCCGCCGCCGCGCCCGAGATCGCCACCCTCACGCCCGGCGAGATCGCGCGCGTCCTCGCCTGGCAGCACCGGCTCCTCAATTTCTCTGCGACCCCCCTTGGCGAGATCGCGGCCGCGTTCAATCGCCGCAACGCCACGCAGCTCGTGCTCGCCGATCCCGGCCTCGCCGCCCTCCGCGTGAACGCCTCGCTGCGGTCCGACAACGTCCACGGCTTCGTCAAGCTGCTTGAAACCGGCTTCGGCGTGCGCGCCGAGCGTCGCGGAGAAAACGAAATTCTGCTCAGCCGCCCACCCTGACGCCTCCGCCTTGCTCCTTTGCTACCCCACATCCCAAACCCCGCCCGCCCCACCGTCCTCGCTCCGCGCACCCGTTTCGCCGCCGCGTGGTTGGGTTGGATGCTGCCGCTTTCCTTTGCCTTCGCCGGTCCCGACACCACCGCCCGCGCGTTTCGCGTCCCCGCCGGCCCGGCGAGCAAGTCCCTGAAGCAGTTCGCCGAGCAGGCGCAACGCGAAATCCTCGTGCCCAGCGATTCCGTGGCCGATGTGCGCACCCAGCGCGTTTTCGGCGACTACCCACCCCGCGAGGCACTCGACCGCCTCCTCGCCGGCACCCGCCTGCGCGCCCTCGAAGCACCCGACACCGGTGGCTTCGTCATCTCACCCGCTTCGTCCCCACCCACCCCCACCGCCGACGCTCACGCTTCCCCTCACCCCATGAAGACAAAATCCACCCTCGCCGCGATCGCCGGCTGGCTTGCCCTCGGCGCCGCCACTGCAGTTCCCGCCCAGACTCCCGCCGCGCACTCCGCCAATGGCACGCCCACCGGCGCCGTCGAGGGCCGCGTGAAAAACGCTGTCACCGGCGCCTATCTGAACAACGCCCGCGTGTCCGTGGCGGGCACCGCGCTGCTCGTGTTTACCGACGAGTCCGGCTCGTTCCGACTGCCCGGTATGGCGGCCGGCACGGCAACCCTCGAGGTGTTCTACACCGGGCTGGATTCCCAGGCCGTGGCCGTGACGGTCGCGGCCGGACTGAAGGTCGAGCGCAACGTCGAGCTCACGAGTGTCGCGCGTTATGGCGACCCGGCGAAGGTCGTGCAACTGCGCGCCTATACGGTCGCCTCGTCGCGCGAGACCGACATCGAAGCCATCGCGATCAACGAGCAGCGGTTTGCCCCCAACCTCAAGAACGTCATCTCAACCGAGACTCTCGGCGATCCGCTCGGCGGCAGCATGGGCGATTTTCTGCGCTTCCTCCCCGGCGTGTCCGCGGCCTACGGCGCGCTGGAGACCGAGGGCGTCCTGATCCGCGGTTTTCCCAGCAACCTCTCGGTCGTCTCGTTCGATGGCCAGCAGCTCGCCGGCGCCAGTGCCGCGGGCGAACGCGATTTCAGTCCGTCGCGCATCGGCGTGAACAGCATCTCCCGCGTCGAGGTGACCAAGGTCCCCCTGCCCTCGACCCCGGCCGACACGATGTCCGGTTCGATCAACATGGTCAGCAAGAGCGCGTTTGAGCGCAGCACCGCGGAGTTCAAATACCGCGCCGGCCTCTCGTCCAACCAGCAGCGTTTCTCGCTCCGGAAAACCCCCGCCCCGAGCAACGAACCGACCTACAAATTTTATCCGGATCTCAGTTTCGACTACACGCTGCCGATCAACAAGCGACTTGGCATCGTGATCACGGGCCTGCACTCCATCACGTCGTTCGAAACCGACACGTGGTATACGGACTACCGCGCCAACGCCACGGGGCTGGCCAGCGTGACGCCGGCCAACCCCTACCTCTGGCGAAACCGCAACGTCGAGGTGTCGCGCTCCTACGAACGCGACTCGCTCTCCGCCAAGGTCGACTGGCGGCCCTCGACGCACGCCGTGCTCTCGGTGGGCGCGATGGCGACGTTCTACGATGCGCTCAACTGGAACTCCCAGTTCAACCCCACGGCGGGCAACGTCGCCACCTCGAGCATCGCGGGCGGCACCGCGCTGTCGTTTGCGCCGGATCGCGTCGTCGGAGCCACGGGCCGCGGCACCGTGCCGATGGCCTACAGTTTCTCGAAGAGCGGCGGCCTCACGCAGTCCGCCAATCTCCGCTACCGGCTCGACGACGGTATCTGGCGAATCCAGTCAGCGTTCAGCCGCTCCAATTCCAAGGCCACGCGCCGCGACGTGGACGCAGGCTTCTTCAACTCCGTCGCCGTCGGCCTGCGCGTGCCCGTGCGCGTGACCTACACCGGCATCAGCGCCGGCCGGATCGGGGATTTCCAAGTCTTCGACAACGCTAACCAGCCGCTCGATGTCTTCGATCTCAACAACTACACGATCACCGCGGCCTCCAACGCGCCCAAGACCGACATCCTCGCGACCATCACCACCGGCGACCTCGATGTGCGCCGGCAGCTGGGCTGGTTCGCCTTTCCGACCACCGTTCAGATTGGCGGACTGCACCGCATCCAGACCAACGACGACCGCCGCGTGAATGGCCGCACCTACAATTACAATGGCGTCAACGGCTCGCTCTCCGCCGCGCCCTACCTGTCCGACGTTTACTTTGGCGAGGTGAAGCTCGCGTCCTACCCGGACAAACCCTACGTGCCGTGGGTCTCGCCCCACAAGGCGTGGTCGGCGCTGCAGGCCAATCCGGCGCTCTTCACCCAGACCGTCGCCCAGCAGCGCACGACGGCGAGCAACAACATTCTCAACTCAAAATACATCGAGGAAACGGTGTCGGCCGCCTACGTGCAGGCCGAGGCCCGGCTCTTCGCCAACCGGCTCAACGTCGTGACCGGTGTGCGTTTCGAAAAAACCACCGACGAGGGCTTCGGCCCGTTGCAAGATCCCAACGCGGTCTTCGTCCGCAATGCCAACGACTCCTTTGCCCGCACCCCCGCCGGCGCGCGCATCCGGAAACCGGAGGCAGGCGCCGTCGGATCGCTCGAGGAGGTCCCGCTGATCTTCAAGGAGCGCGCCTCGCGGGCCGAGCGCTCCTACCAGGGCTACTACCCGAGCCTGCACCTCACGTTCAACGCCACCGAGGCGCTCCTCCTGCGCACCGCCTACGCGAAGACCTACGGCCGGCCGAACTTCAGCAACATCATCCCCAACACCACCGTCAACCAGGACGACGACCTGAACCAAAATTCCGAAAACACACTCGGCCGAATCACGTTCAGCAACATCGGGCTGAAGCCGTGGACCGCCGACAACTACGACGTATCGGTCGAATACTACACGCGCCACGGCGGCGTGGTCAGCGCGGGCGTGTTCCTGAAGGAGGTGAAGGATTTCTTCGGCGCCTTCGTGAAGGACGCGACCGCGGAGGACCTCGAGGCGCTCGGCCTCGATCCGCGCTACCTCGGCTGGCGCGTGACGACCCAGTTCAACTCCGGCTCGGCGCGCGTGCGCGGCGCGGAGTTCAACGTCCGCCACTCGCTCGCGCCCTTCGGCGCGTGGGGCCGCAATGTCATCGTGTTTGCCAACGCCACGAAGCTGAAGCTCGACGGCAACGATCTCGCCGACTTCACGGGCTTCCTCCCGGAGTCGGTGAACTGGGGCTTCACTGTCAGCGTGAAGCGGGCGACGCTGCTCACCAAGTGGAACTACCGCGGCGAGCAGAAGGCCGTCTCGTTTCCCGACATGGGGCCGGACGCATTCCGGTTCCCGCAGCCGCGCGTCCAGCTCGACGTGAGCCTCGACTACCGGCTGGGCCAGCGGACCTCCTTCTATTTCAACCTGCGCAACGCCACAAACGAGGTGCAGAACGAATTCGCCTACGGCTCCCAGACGCCCGGCTACGCGCGCGAATTCTACCACGGAAAATTCGGCCGCGCGTTCACCGCCGGGCTCAAGGGGTCATTCTGAGAATGCGAACGCCGCCACCCAGATTCCTCCGCGCCTCCGGCCGCAGCCTGCTCCTCGTCGGCGCACTTGGGGTCGCACGCGCGGCGCCTGTTCCCGCCCCGCTTGACTTCGGCCGCGACATCCTGCCGATCCTCTCGAACAACTGCTTCCACTGCCACGGCCCTGATGACGCCGAGCGCAAAGGCAAACTCCGCCTCGACACCCACGCCGGCGCGCTCGGCGCCGGCAAGAGCGGCCTCACCGCCGTGGTGCCCGGCCAAACCGCCGCGAGCGAATTGATCCAGCGCATCACCTCGCCCCACGACGACGAGGTGATGCCGCCGCGCGACGCGAAGGAGAAACTCTCCGCGAAGCAGCTCGCGTTGCTCACCCGCTGGGTCGAGCAAGGCGCCCCGTGGGGGAACTTCTGGGCCTTCGAACCACCCACCCGCCCCGCTGTCCCTAAAATCGCCAATCCCCAATCGCCAATCGGAAATCCCATCGACGCTTTCGTCCTCGCTCGCCTCGCCCAAGAAAACCTCGCCCCCTCCCCCGCCGCCGACCGCCGGACCCTCATCCGCCGCCTCAGCCTCGATCTCACCGGCCTCCCGCCCGACCTCGCCACGGTCGACGCCTTCGTGCGCGACACCCGCCCCGACGCCTACGAGCGCCTCGTCGATACCTTGCTCGACTCGCCGCACTTCGGCGAGCGCTGGGGCCGCCACTGGCTCGACCTCGCCCGCTTCGCCGACAGCGCCGGCTACCTCAACGACACCCTCCGCCCCTACGCCTACCTCTACCGGGACTGGGTCATCGACGCCGTCAACCGCGACGTCCCCTTCGACCGCTTCACCGTCGAGCAGCTCGCCGGCGACCTCCTCCCCAACGCCACCCTCGATCAAAAAATCGCCACCGGCTTCCACCGCAACTCCCTCAAAAACGACGAAGCCGGCGCCGACCTCGAACTCGACCGCAGCAAAGCCGCCGTCGACCGCACCGCCACCACCGGCGCCGTCTGGCTCGGCCTCACCGTCGGTTGCGCCGAGTGCCACACGCACAAATACGACCCGCTCTCCCACCGCGAATTCTACCAGCTCTACTCGTTCTTCAACTCTACCGCCGAGCGCGACGTCCCCGCGCCGCGCCCCGACGAACTCGCCGATTACCAGCGCAAGCTCGCCACCTGGGAAAAGGAACGCGATCGCCTCGAAGCTCCGCTCCGCGATCACGTCGCCACCCTCGTCGGCCCGCCCAGCGCCGCTTGGGAAGCGTCCCTGTCCCGTCCAGCCGAGCGCTGGACCGTCCTCACGCCCGACGAGATCACCACGATCACCGAAGACGATGAACGCATCGGCTCGCCCAACCCCGATCACTCCTTCACGACCGGCGCCCGCGATCCCGTCCGCACGCGCTACGTTGTCAAATCCCCCGCCGAGGCCCGCGCCGTCACTGGCCTGCGCCTCGAAGCCCTCGCCGATCTCGGCGGCAAAGCCGGCCGCGCCCGCAGCGGCGATTTCCACCTCGCCGAATTTTCCGCCATGCTGAAGACGCCCGACGGCGCGCAGCACAAACTCGAGTTCGCCCACGCCCGCGCCGACTTCGAAACCAAGTCCGCGCCCGCGAAGGGCACCCTCGACGGCGACAACACCACCGGCTGGAGCATCACCGGCCGCACCGACGCCACGCACGTCATCGTCTTCGAGCTAAAATCCCCGCGCGATTTCCCCGCCGGTTCGCAGCTCTACGTCGAACTCGAACACCGCATCACCGGCGTCCTGACGCGCTTCCGCCTCGCGACCACCACCGGCGCACTCCCACTCACACCCGACCCGCGACCCGACGAACTCGTCGCCATCCTCGATCTGCCCGCCGCGCTCCGCACAAGCGATCAAGCCCTCGCCGTCGCGCGCCACGTCGCGCGCTTCTTTGACGAGCCCGGCAAGAAACTCCTCGCCCCGCTCGCCACCCACTACGCCAAGCAGCCCGAGTTCCCGAAAACCGCCGCGCCCATCCTCGTCGCGCACGAGCGCAAGACCCGCATCCACCTCCGCGGCGAATACCAGCAACCCGGCGACGAAGTGGAGCCCGGCACGCCCGCCGTCCTCCCGCCGCTGCAACGTCGCGGCCCCCGCGCCGACCGCCTCGACTTGGCGCGCTGGCTCGTGGACCCCGCCAACCCGCTCACCGCGCGCGTGACCGTTAATCACATCTGGCAGCACCTCTTCGGCCGCGGCCTCGTCGCGACCGTCGATAACTTCGGCCTCCTCGGCGAGCCTCCCTCCCATCCCGAGCTCTTCGACTACCTCGCCACCGAGTTCGTGCGGCTCGGCTGGAGCCGGAAAAAACTCATCCGCCTCCTCGTCACCTCCGCGACCTATCGGCAGTCCTCCGTCCTTCGCGCAGACCTGCAGGAGCGCGATCCGCAAAACACCTTGCTCGCGCGCCAAAGCCGGCAGCGCCTCGAGGCCGAAGTCGTGCGCGATGTCTTCCTCGCCAGCAGCGGCCTCCTCAATCGCCGCATCGGCGGCCCCAGCATCTACCCGGCGCTGCCGGCCTTCGTCCTCGCCTTCGGGCGCAACAAATCCTGGCCCGAAACGACGGGTCCCGAAAAATACCGGCGCGGCCTGTATATCCACCTTCGCCGCAACGTCCCTTATCCGATGCTCGCCACCTTCGACGCCTCCGATGCCAGCCTCGCCTGCCTCCGCCGCGAACGTTCCAACTCTCCGCTCCAAGCCCTCACGCTCCTCAACGACCCCGTCTTCGTCGAGTGCCACGAGACGCTCGGCCTGCAACTCGCCGCGCGGCCCGCCGACACGTCCGTCGCCGCGCGCCTCGCGCACGCCTTCGCCCTCTGCCTCAGCCGCCCACCCACCGCCGCCGAGGCGGCCGCGATGCAGCGCCACTTCGACGACCAGCTCCAGCTCGCGCAGGGCGACCGCAAACTCGCCTTCGTCGCCGCCGCGCGCCTCATCATGAACCTCGACGAGTTCATCACGCGCGAGTGACCGCCCCCCCCTTTTAACTCTTCTCCGCCGCCTCCGATGCACGACTCCGTTTCCTTTTCCTCCCGTCGCAAATTCCTCATGCAGGCCTGCGGGGGTGTCGGCGGCCTCGCCCTCTCGCACCTCCTTGGCCAGGACGGCCTCCTTGCGGCGCCGGCGTCCGCTGGTGGCGTCGTTCGGCCGGGCCGCACGCACCACCAGGCTCGCGCGAAAAACATCATCTACATCTACCTCGAAGGCGGCCCGAGCCAGATGGATCTCTATGACCCGAAGCCCGTGCTGAACCAGCTCGACGGCCAGGCGCTGCCCGAGTCGATGTTGAAGAACATGCGCTTCGCTTTTCTCGCGAAGGAGTCCGCGCGCATTATGGGCACGCCACGCACGTTCAAAAAACACGGCCAGTGCGGCATGGAACTTTCCGATCTCCTCCCGCACATCGGCTCGATCGCCGACGACATCTGCCTCGTGCGCTCAATGCACACGGACCAGTTCAACCACGTCCCCGGCCAGCTCCTCATGAACACCGGTTCGGCCATCTCGGGCCGCCCCAGCATGGGCTCGTGGCTCTCCTACGGCCTCGGCAGCGGAGGAAAAAATCTCCCCGAGTTCGTCGTCCTCATCTGCGTCGGTCGCGGTGTGCCTGGCGGCTCCGCCAGCTGGGCCAGCGGCTTCCTCCCCTCGAAGTATTCCGGCGTCATGTTCCGCAACGAGGGCGCCCCCGTCCTCAACCTCGACAACCCCTCCGGCTTCACCGCGGCCATGCAGGGACGCAACATCCGCGGCGTCGCCGAGCTCAACGCCCTCCGTCACGCCGAGGTCCGCGATCCCGAGATCGACAGCCGCATCGCCGCCTACGAGCTCGCCTTCCGCATGCAGAGCGCCGCGCCCGAACTCATGGATCTCTCCGGCGAATCACAGGCGACGCTCGACCTGTATGGCGTCAACCGCACCGAGCCCAAGATCGAGGGCGGCAACCAGCTCGGCGGCACCGGCCTCTTCGGCACCTTCGCCCGCAATTGCCTCATGGCCCGCCGCCTCGTCGAGCGCGGCACCCGCGTCGTCCAAGTGATCCACGCGTCGTGGGATCACCACAGCCGAATCAACACCGACCTCCCGCACAACTGCCTCATGGCCGATCAGCCCATCGCCGCCCTCGTGAAAGATCTCAAGCAACGCGGCATGCTCGAAGACACCCTCGTCATCTGCGGCTCCGAATTCGGCCGCACCGCGCTCGGCGAAAATCGTCCCGGCCAGCGCGCCGTCACCGGCCGCGATCATCACCCGAACGCCTTCAGTCTCTGGCTCGCCGGCGGCGGCATCAAAGGCGGCCAAGTCGTCGGCGAGACCGACGACATCGCGTGGAACGTCACCAAGGACCCGATTCACGTGCACGATCTGCACGCGACGATCCTGCACCAGTTCGGCTTCGACCACACGAAGCTCACGTATCGCTTCCAAGGCCGCGACTACCGCCTCACCGACGTCCACGGCCACGTCGTGAAAAAACTTCTCGCCTGACGCGCGCGTTGAGACCGCTCCCGACTGCCTCGCACTCCCCCGTGCGCCAAGGCCCGTGGAAACTCATCGTCAACCAGCGCACCTCGATCGCGCCAAAGCCAGGAATAAAACCGAGCCCCCGCCGGACGCCGCCCTCTTCGATCTCGACCACGACCTCGTTGAGAAAACCGCCCAACCAGTCGCCCTCACCGAACTCAAACCCGGCGACATCCTCCGCATGAACCTCACGCGCGAGCCAAAAGGCCACCCGGCCCACTGCACCGACCTCTGGATCACCGCCGACCCGAAAAAGGCCGCAGCCAAAGCGCCGGACGAAACGAGATCGGCCGGCGCGAAGCAGGACAAGCCTGCCAAGTGGAAATCGAATCCTCTCGTCTTGCCTTGGTCGTCGCCCGACTTGCCCTGCTAAACGCAGTTTGCGCGCGGCCGTCGGCCGTTGCAGCCCGAGGCCCGATCATCACCCACAGCTCCGAGATCGAGGAAGGTAAAGCTCGTCACCGCACCCGCCGGCTCCGTCGTCGTGATGGACGCCCACACCGGGTACGGCGGCCTCGACAACCGCACGCAAGGCCACCGCACTCCACGCCTTCCACTGCCGGCGCGACAAGCCGCAGGGCAGTATCAGAAAAACTCCTCCGCGCCGAGGCGCAGGCGTCCCGCTCCCCGACGCTGGACAAGCGCATCGCCCTCGACGATCCGCTGAACGATGAACTCGCGAACTCCACCGTCCCCGCAACGGTTTCCTGCCCGAGCGACTGCGCGCGTTCTGAGGACCTTGCATTCGTCCATCGGCGGTATCTCTTAATTCTGCGGAAAGATCCTGCCACCTCACCAGCGCCCTCCATGGATTCGCCCGCCCCATCGACCGCCCCCCGCTCTCTCCGCGCTTCCGTTGCATCCCCTCCCTCGCCACTCTCCGACCCGCGCATGAATCGAAATCCCCTGTTTTTCGCGCTTCTCCTCGCCCTCGTACCGACTGCGGCCGACGCATCTGCGGACGCCGACGCCCATTTCGTCCGCCGCATCCAGCCGCTCTTCGCCGAGAAATGCCTCTCCTGTCACGGCGACGACGAAGCCAAAATCAAGGGCGGCCTCGATCTGCGGACCCGCGCCGAACTTATGCTCGGTGGCGACAGCGACAAACCCGCGATCATTCCCGGTCAACCCGACCAAAGCCCGCTCATCCTCGCGGTGCTGAGGCAAAGCGAAGATTTCGAACCGATGCCGCCCAAGGAAGCCGACCGGCTCTCGGCCGAACAAGTCGGCTGGATCAAGGACTGGATCACCGCCGGCGCCCCGTGGCCCGACGCCGCAAAACAAAAACAAATCGCCGCGGCCAACGCCGAGCAGTGGTCCGCCGAAGACGGAATCATCATGAAAACCAGCGGCGGCCTTTCCGCCGACTGGACGAACCGCCGCTACAAACCCGAGGGCATGTGGGCCTACCAGCCGGTAAAAAAACCGCCGGTGCCGGGTGCGCCTCCGGCGCAAGAAGGAGAGAAGGAGCGAAAGAGAGACAGGGAGAAAATAAACGCCGCCGTCTCCCCCTCTCCCCCTCTCCCCGTCTCTCCCTCTTCCGCAAATCCCATCGACGCCTTCCTCGCCGCCCGCCTGCCCTCCGATCTGCCGCTCGCCCCGCCGGCCGACGCCCGCACCTTCATCCGGCGCGCGACCTTCAACCTCACCGGCCTCCCGCCGACGCCCGAGGACGTCGCGGCCTTTGCGGCCGCCCATATCGCCCATCCGCAATCGGCGATCGCCCATCTCATCGACCGCCTCCTCGCCAGCCCACACTACGGCGAGCGCATGGCGCAGCACTGGCTCGACGTCGTGCGCTACGCCGACAGCAGCGGGTTCGCCAACGACTTCGAACGCGGCAACGCCTGGCGTTACCGCGACTACGTCGTGCGCGCCTTCAACACCGATCTGCCCTACGACCGTTTTGCCCGCGAACAGATCGCCGGCGACGAACTCGATCCGAAAAACCCCGAGACGGTCGTCGCCACCGGTTTTCTCCGCATGGGTCCGTGGGAACTCACGGGCATGGAAGTCGCCAAGGTCGCGCGCCAACGCTTCCTCGACGATGTCACCAACAGCGTCGGCGAGACCTTCCTCGCCCAGTCGCTGCAGTGCGCACGTTGCCACGATCACAAGTTCGATCCCGTGCCGACGCGCGATTACTATGCGATCCAGGCGACGTTCGCGACGACGCAGCTCGCAGAACGCCCGGCCGCGTTTTTCCCCGAGGAAAACACCGCCGGTTTCGACGAAAAAAAATATCTCGAACCGCGACGCGAAGCCTACCTCGCCAGCTTGCGCCGCCTCGATGCCCAGCGGCTCGTCTCGGCCGAAAAATGGTTTCGCGAAAAAGGCCTCGATCCCACGAAGTGGAACGCCGCG
>CAJAYO010000186.1 GCA_903948415.1 uncultured Opitutia bacterium
CTGACGGTCGCGCGGCCCTTCTCGTGTCAGCAATGCCACGACAACACGAATCACCAGACCAATCTTTTTAACTCCGGCCAACTGGTCGGCGGCGGGGCGGCCCCGAGCAACCGGTTGATCGGGCATGCGTGCACGAACTGCCATTCCCAGGTCCACGGCAGCAACCACCCGGCCGGCGCCCGGTTCCAACGCTGAGGCCCGCCGAAATCACCACGACGATGAAAACGAATTTTTTCCCCCCGGTTGCCGGTCTCGCCCTGTGGGCTGCGGTCGCCTGGGCGCCCCGCGCCGCCGCCTCGCCTTTCGCCACCTCCGGGGCCGGAGTCGGCACGACGCTCGGCAACAAAGAGAGCGCGTCCGCCACGGCCTCGTTGTCCGCGGACCCCGACTGGTCGGCCGCGAAGCACACGCCGACGGGCCAGATGTTCAAGCTGCCGTTCGACGTGGTGCGGCCAGAGGATATCAAGAAGACCGCCTCCGGCTGGGAGTATTCGGGGGACTTGGAGCTGGGCTACATCGGCGGTGATGCCGGCGAGCGCAACGCCCAGTACCGGATGTACCAGGACCTTGATGAGGGGGCCTACGTCAACCACTTCAACCTGCTCCTGCAAAAGAAGGACGGCGCGTTCGTCAACCTCACCGGCGGCGGCGCCGGCCGGCGGGACCAGTACTACGGTCTCCATTTCGGCCGCATCAAGGCCTGGAGCGTCAAAGCCTTCGTGAGCGAGACGCCGCACGTGTTCACCGATACGTTCAAGAGCCTCTGGTCCGGCATCGGCACCGGCAACCTTGTGCTGTTGCCCGGGCTCACTCCGGGCGGCACCGCGACGACGGCCAATGACACCGCCGCCGTCACGGCCGCGGCGCTCGGGGCCAGTCCGTCGACGCTCGGTCTCACGCGCAAGCGGGCCGGCGTGCGCCTCGACCTCACGCTGTCGTCGGCCCTGAAGGCCTACGCCAGCTACGCGTTGGAAAAACGTCAGGGGGCTCGGCCGATCGCCGCGGTCTGGGGCAACAACGGTGGCACGGCGCCGATGGAAATTGCGGAGCCCATCGACTACGACACGCAGGATCTCGCGGCCGGCGTCATTTATTCGAGCGGGCTCAACGCCTTCAACGTCCGGTGGAACACGTCGCTCTTCGAAAACAAGATCGACACGCTCACCTTCCAGCAGCCGTTCCGCATCGCGCCGCAAGGTTTCACGACCATCCCCGCGGCGGGCGCTTACACGCAGGGGCGCATGGATCTCACGCCGAGCAATCAGGCGCACAATGCCCGGGCCGAATACACCCGTAAGCTCCCCGATTTCTACCGGGGTTTCGTCACGACGGTCGTGGGCGCCGGCTCGATGCGGCAGAACGACAATCTGATTCCGTACACGACGGTGTCCGGGCTGACGCTGCCGAACGTCACGATTTTGCCCGGCGGCGATTGGAGCACGACCGGGGCGCTGAGCCGCGCGTCTGCGCGGGGCGTCATCGACACGCGCCTGGCGGATCTCACGATTTCGCTCAATCCGACGGCGGCGCTGAACGTCAAGGCCAAGGCGCGCTACTATGAGACCGACAACAACAGCGATCCCTACTACGCGGTGAATCCGAACGCGGTCTACACCGATGCCGATGGTGCAACGGCGGGCAGCCAGACGCGCGGGCTCGCCTACGGCGGTTTCACCGGCGTCTGGGGCCGCCCGCTCAACGACGGCAGCGGCTCGGGCGGCGTGCTTTTTGGCGCCGCGCCGACACCCACCGGCAGCATCGAGGTGGCGAACCACGTTTACTCGTCGAAGCAGTATCGGTTCGGTCCCTCGGCGGATTACCAGCTGTCGAAGACGGTGAATCTGACCGGCAGCGCCGAGCGCGAGGTGATGCAGCGGACGAACCGGGAGCGCGCGCGCACGTGGGACGACCGCTACAAGGTCGGCTACGTGAACCGCGGGCTGTTCGCCTCCACGCTGCGCGCGTCGTACGAGTTTGCCCAGCGCCGCGGCAGCCGGTATGTCGCCGCCTACTACGAGGACACGTTCAGCGCCGCCTTCATCCCGATGCCCACCACGCCCGGCGCCAACGTCACGACGTGGGCGGTGCGCAACAATGCCGGCCTCCGCAATTACGAGCTCTCCGACCGCAATCAACACACGGCCAATCTCCGCCTCGACACCCAGGTGCGCTCGAACCTCGACGCGGGCATTTCCGTGCAGGTGCGCGAATCGCGTTATCCCGATGCCGCGTTCGGCCTCGGCAAGAGCAGCCAGGACTCCGCCAACTTGGACCTGAACTACCAGCCCTCGCCCAAGCTGAACGTTTATGGCTTCTACTCCTACCAGCAGGGACGGAACCGCCAGGCCTCGATCCAGCAGGCCAACAACGTCACGATAGGTGCGGTCACCGCGCTCGGCGTCGTCACGCCCGAAAACGCGTCCATCATCGGGCCGGCGCCCGGCGGGCCGTTCTATTCCCTCGGCAACCAATGGAGCGCCAAGCACACCGACCGCAACCACGTCGTCGGCGCCGGGGTGAAGCAGGAACTCGGGAAGGCCACGCTCAATGTCGACTACTCCTACTCGCTCGGTCGCACGCGCATCACCTACGACTATGGGATTGGCGGCGCGATCAACGCGGCGAACGCGGTCTTCGCCGGCTATCGCATGCCGGACCTCGCGGCCGACATCAGCTACCTCGACGCGAGTCTGCGCTTCCCGCTCACCCCGCGCCTCGGGCTGCGCCTCGTCTATCGCAACCAGTGGGAGTCGATCCGCGATTGGCACTATAACCGGGTCGATACGACCCCGGTGATCACCGCCAATGTCAATAATCCGCCGACGCTCCTGATGCTCGACAGCGGTCCGCAGGACTATCGCGTCAACTGGTTCGGCGTGATGTTCCAGATCAAGCTGTGAGGTTGGGCGGCGTCCGGCGCCCGGCCCCGCGGGCGGGTGGGTAAACGCCGGAACACCGGGCGGGGAAGGGGCGTCTCGGCGAGCCGCCCCCTGAGGCGGCGGCGAGACGTCGCGGGGTGGGGAACGCCACCTCCGGCGCCAACGCGCGCAGCACGGCAGTGGCGGGCGACCCGAGCACGATGGCGCCGAGCCGTGCGGGCCGTGTCCCGGCCCAAGGGGCCGTCGGCACGACGGGCGTGGCGGCGGTGCAGCCGGGCCGCGGGCTCGCCCGGGCCGGCCGGTGACCCGGGGGCGGGTGATTTTTTCGGCGTCGGACTATTTGTCGTCGTCGTCCTCGGTGTCCGGAGCGACGGCCCATTCCGGATACGGCGTGCGGCTGCCCTTCATGGCGCGCCAGAGGATGCGGTTGAGCTGATCTTCGGGGGCTTTGTCCACTTCGCGGAAATTCATCCGGGCGGAGGCGACGGCGTCTTGGCGCAGGATAGGGTCGGCGATGGCGACGGGGTCCGGGTTCATTTGGTCGAGCGGGATGTTGGCGGCCAGGGCGGTGAACGGCGTGAAATCGGGGGTCTCCGTGAAGCAGTCAGCCATCGGGGTCGCGCTCGCATCGAACTGGTTCATCACGGGCAGGCCGAGGATTTGCTCGATCGTGCGGAGGAGGCTCGTCGTATTGTATTGGGTGCTGACGACGCTCTTTCGTTTCGCGAACGGGCTCACGACGTAGGCGGTGGTGCGATAGCCACTGACGTGATCCCAGCCGGCCTGCGGGTCGTCCTCGATGGCGACGATCGCCATTTCTTTCCAAAAACGCGAATGGCTCAGGCCCTCGACGATGCGGCCGAAGGCGAGGTCGTTGTCGGCCATGCAGGCGGCGGGGGTGGGCGCGCCTTTTTTCGTGCCGCTCGTGTGGTCGTTGGGCAGGCAGATGATCGTGAGGGCGGGAAATTCGCCCTTGGCTTCGAAGTCGCGCAGTTCGCGCAGAAAAACGTCCGCGCGGTATTGGTCGGGGACGTTCATCTCCCAGCCGACGTAGTGGGGCGGCGAGATGGCGCGGATGGTTTCGATCATCGGGTAGCTTTTGAACACGGCGGCGTCGCTCGTGCCCTGCCACGTGCGAAAACAGGTGGTGAAATCGGGCGTGCCCTTGCGGCCGTCGCGCCAAGTGACGGCGGGGGCCATGAACTCGCCGTAGTTGCGGATGCTGACGCGGTGCTTCAGCGCGTTGTCCCAGATGAAACCGGCGGGAGAATAGGCGAGGGCATCGTCGTCGTCTTCGCCCATGCCGTCGGGATAGCTGCGGGGAAAGCCGGCGAAACTCTTCTCCATATAGTCGGTCGAGAAAGCCGTCGTGCTCCACTGGTGGCCGTCGGCGCTGAGGATGCCGGCGCAGTAGGTGTTATCGAGCAGCACGAAGTCGCGCACGAGCTTGTGTTGGTTGGGCGTGATGCGTTCGCCGAAGATGCAGAGGGAGGGATCGCCGTTGCCGGTCGGGATGTCGCCCAAGACCTGGTCGTAGGTGCGGTTTTCTTTGATCACGTAGACGACGTGTTTGATGCGGCTCGGCTCGCCGATGCGTTCGGGGATGGCGCGGGGGAGTTGCCCGGGGCGGGCGGGGAGGCGGGCGGCGACGACGGCGTCGCGGCGGAGGTTGCGCCAGACGGTTTCGGAGAGTTTGGGCAGATCGGCGGCCGTGGGCACGGGCACGAGGGAGAGCGAGCCGGCGTAGTGCTTGGAGTTGAAGCCCATCGCGCCGCTCTCGGTCTGGCGTTTTTTATTTTCGGGCAGGCCCTTGATATTCGCGACGGCGAGGGTGCGGCGCGGGGCGTCGAAGACGAGGGCGCCGGGGAACCAGCCGACGGGGAACAGTCCCTCGAGTTTGGATTCGCGGTCGGCGGGGTCGAAGCGGACGACGGCGATGGCGTTCTGGGTGCCGTTCGCGACGTAGAGGCGGCGGCCGGACGGATCGAAGGCGAGGGCGTTGGGGGAGGCGCCGAAGAGATCGCTGGGTTTCGGTTTCACCCAAATGGTCTCGACGACGGTGTCGGTGCGCGTGTCGATGACGCTCAGGGTGTCGGCGGCGGCGTTGGCGCAGACGACGTAGCGGCGGTTCGGTGACACGGCGAGGGCGCTGGCGTGGAGACCGGTGAGGAGCTCGGTGGAGCGGGGGGCCGCGCCGGGGCTGGGCGAGAGCGGGAGGACGGTGACGGAGCCTTCGTTGGCGATTTGTTTTTCGGCATCGACGCGCACGAGGGTGCCGCGGCCGGCGGGGCCGGTGAGGTCGCCGGGGCCGGGGCGACGGCCGCCCCAGTTGCTCACGTAGGCCTTGGCGCCGACGAGGACGACATCGTAGGGGGCGACGCCGACGGGAAAGGTGCGGAGGACCTGGCCGGAGGAGGCATCGAGTTCGAAGAGCTGGTTGGAGAGATTGCCGCAAACGTAGAGCCGCGTGCCGTCGGGGGAGAAGGCGAGGCCGCTGGGGATTTCCTCTTTGCGGCGCGGGGCGTTTGCGAGGGGCAGCGCCACACTGTGGGACGGCGTGACGGTGCCGTCGGGGGCGACGGCGAAGACCTTGAGGCTGCCGTTGACGTTGCTGAGGACGAGGCGGCGTCCGTCCGGGGAGAAGACGAGGCCGGTGTAGCTGACCTGGCCCTTGGGGTCGGGCTCGAGGAGGTTGGGCGAGACGACGTTGGGGCGGGGCTCGCCCTGTTTTTCGCTGGGCAGGGCGACGCGCTGGCGGAGGGTGCCGGAGGCTGGATCGACGACGACGATTTCGCTGGTCTTGCCCGAAGTGACGAGAATGCGGCCGTCGGGGGAGAGGGCGAGGGCCTGGGGGCGGAGGCCGGGGAGTTCGATGGTGCGACCGAGGGGCGTGAGGACCTGATTAACGGGAGTGACGACGCGGCCGGCGCCGCTGCGGCCGACGGGTTCGGCGGAAGCGAGGGCAGCGGGGAGGGGCTCGCGGGTCGCGGTGGGTTGGACGCAGCTGGCGAGCAGGCCGCCGAGGGCGAGCGCGACGGCAGCGGTGAGGGGGAGGTGGGACGCCATGGCGGAGTGTGGGGCGAAGAGGGCGGGGGACGGCAAGCTCCGCGCGCGGGCCAGGTCGGAGATCCGCGCGAGAGTTTCGGTTCAACTCCGGGGCGGCGCGGGCCGATCAGACGGGTGAACGCGCCCCTCCTCCGGTGGTCGTCCAGCTCGCCCGACGGTTCCGTTCCCCGACGATCACGCGACCGGTGGACGGTGCGGCCGGGCTGGTGCGGCGGCGGCGCCCGGTCGGGAAAGGGGCCGGAAGATTTCGCTAAGTTAGGTTCGGGGCCGATCCCGGGATGCCCTCGTGGCGAGGGCTCGGGAGGGCTCGTTTCGCTCGGATGACCTACGCCAAGCAGGTCTTGAAGGCTTCGGTGAGGGCGGGGCGGTCGAGGTTTTTGCCGATGAAGACGAGGGTGTTGGTGCGGGCTTCGCCCTTGTGCCACTCGCGGTCGAACTTGGCGTCGAAAAGCATGTGCACGCCGTGGAAGACGGGTTGGGCGCGCGGTGCGGGAACTGCCTTTTGACGTGCGCGAGCCGTTGGCGAGCGGACCGGGTTCACGGGGCCAGCGCGGCTTGCCA
>CAJAYO010000187.1 GCA_903948415.1 uncultured Opitutia bacterium
GAGGAGCGCTGCGACGTGGCCATCCATCTGGAATTTCAGCTGGATTGCCGCGCCCGCCAAGCCGGACTCGTCATGACCAACCGTGTGAGTTCGTCATTCCAATTCGCGATCAAGTTGAGACTAAACTGCCGGAAGGCAGGAGACTGCTTGCAGGCGATTCAGCTCGTAGCCATCGCCTGCAAGCAGGCTCCTCCAAATCGCGGGAATCGCATCTCGAAAGCGGACTGGAATTAGGAGGAGCGCACCGACGCGGCGATCCATCCGATCCCTCCCGCACGTGTCACGCCCCGCCGCCGAGGCCCTGACCCCGGCCCGCCCTCCCCCGATCCCTCGATTAACTTATTGGGTTACCCCCCAGTTTTTCCCGCTCCGTTTTTTTTGCGCCTCCTGCGCCTCCTCGTGACCGCCTCTGTCCGCCTTCTTCCGTGTAGTCCGTGTGTTCCGTGGGCCACCTCTGTCCGCCTTCTTCCGTGTAGTCCGTGTGTTCCGTGGGCCACCTTCTCCGTTATCGTGGGGTCCACGCATTTCTCGGTGGACCCTCCGAAATTCACCCCACCCAACCCCAGACCAGCCCCAGCCCTCCGCTCGCCAGCACCAATGGAATCACCCCCACCTTCCCCCGCTGCATCGCCGCCAACGCCCCGAGCCCTACCGCCACCACAAACCAGTCCGTCCCCCCGATCACGCCCGCCGCAGCCGCCGCCTCGCCGGTCGGCCGCACCACGTGCCAGCCGAACCACACCGCGAGATTGAGCACCACGCCCACCACCGCCGCCGTCACCGCCGCCAACGCGCACGTCAGCCGCACGTTTTTCCGCAACTGCTCGATGTGCGGCGCCCCCAGAAAAATCCACAGAAAGCACGGCACAAACGTCACCCACGTCGTGATCGCCGCGCCCAGCGTCGCCGCCGCCAGCGGCGTCAGTCCGCCCGGCTGATTCCACGCCCCCAGAAACCCCACGAACTGCAGCACCATGATCAACGGCCCCGGCGTCGTCTCCGCCAGCCCCAGCCCGTCGAGCATCTGCGGCGCCGTCAACCACCCGTAGTTCTCCACCGCCTGCTGCGCCACGTAAGGGAGCACCGCATACGCCCCGCCAAACGTCACCATCGCCGCCTTGCTGAAGAAAATCCCCTCGCGCACGAACACGCTGTCCCACCCCAGCCACAGCCCGGCCGCCCCCACCGGCGCAACCCACAACGCCCCGCAAACGCCCAGCACTTTCCCCGCCCGCCCCCACGACGGCGCCACGTGCCCCTCGCCGGTGTCATCATCATCGATCACCGCCCGCACCCGCACCGCCCCCGTTTTCCCGCCGCCACGCGCACCATGCCCTTTCACCACGTTGAAAGCGCTCTCCCACTTCCATCCGCCCACCCAGCCCACGACCGCCGCTCCCGCCACAATCACCGGAAACGGCACGCGCCCAAAAAAGATCGCCCCAAACGCCGCCGCCGCGATCCCCCACATCACCCGGTTCTTCAGCGCCTTCGTCCCGATGCGCAGCACGGCGGAAACCACCACCGCCAGCACCGCCGCCTTCAGCCCGTGAAACCCCGCCGCGATCCACCCCACCGCGCCATACGCCACATAGACATAACTCAACCCCCACAAAATCACGGCCGACGGCAGCACAAACATCGTCCCCGCCACGATCCCGCCCCAAGTCCGGTGCAGCAACCACCCGCAGTAAATCGCCAGCTGCTGCGCCTCCGGTCCCGGCAGTAGCATGCAGAAATTCAATGCGTGCAAAAAACGCCCTTCCCCGATCCAGCGCCGCTTCTCCACCAGCTCCGTGTGCATGATCGCAATCTGCCCCGTCGGCCCACCGAAGCTGATGAAACCCAGCTTCACCCAAAACCGCAGCGCCTCGCCAAACGACGGCCGCGCCGGTCCTTCGTGGCACGGGCTTTCCAGCCCAGGTCCGCCCGGCTTCCCCCTCGGTTGTGCTTCCCGCGTCAGCTCCACCCCGCCACTCCACCGCCGTCTTTCCCTCCTTACAACTTGGAATCCAAATCTTCCGGCGCACACTGCTCCCTGCGCCCATGAATTCCGTCTTCCTCGAGCTCGCCATCATCTTCGCCCTCCTGCTCGCCAACGGCCTCTTCTCCATGGCCGAGATCGCCATCGTCTCCTCCCGCAAGGCCAAGCTCCGCCAGCTCGCCGACGCCGGCGACACCCGCGCCCGCCTCGCCCTCACTCTCGCCGAATCCCCCAACAGCTTTCTCGCGACCGTCCAGATCGGCATCACCCTCGTCGGCGTCCTCGCCGCCGCGTTCTCCGGCGCCTCCATCTCCGAACAGCTCGCCGCCTACCTCCGCCAATTCCCCTCCCTCGCCCCCTCCGCCGACAAAATCGCCTTCGCCCTCGTCGTCGTCACCCTCACCTACTTCACCCTCGTCATCGGCGAACTCCTCCCGAAACGCATCGGCCTCGGCAATCCCGAGGGCGTCGCCCGCGCCCTCGCCGGCCCCATGCACCGCCTCTCCCGCCTCGGCGCCCCGCTCGTCGCCCTTCTCGGCCGCTCCACCGATCTCCTCCTCGCCCTCTGCCGCATCCAACCCGTCCCCGAAGCGCGCGTCACCGAAGAAGAAGTCCGGCTTCTCGTCCGCGAGGGCACCCGCACCGGAATTTTTCACCCCCAGGAACCCGCCATGATCGAAAGCGTCATGGCCTTCGACCGGCTGCCCGTCCGCGACCTCATGACTCCCCGCGCCAAAATCATCTGGATCAACGCCGCCGACACCCACGAAACCATCTGGCACCGCATCGTCGTCAGCGCCCACTCCACCTTTCCCGTCTACGCGGGCTCCCGCGACCGGATCCTCGGTCTCGTCACGGTCAAAGCCATCTACGCCAACCTCGCGGCCGGCGCCCCCGTCAACGTCCGCGATCTCACCACCCCCGCCCTCGTCGTCCCCGAATCCCTCCCCGCCAGCGCCCTCCTCGAACGCTTCAAGCAGACCGGCAAACACGTCGCGCTCGTCGCCGACGAGTTCGGCGCCACCTGCGGCCTCATTTCCCTCCACGACATCATGGAGGCCATCGTCGGCGAACTCCCCTCCCTCGGCGACCGCCTCAAACCCAAGGCCGTCCGCCGCGACGACGGCCGCTGGCTCGTCGACGGCCTGCTCGACGCCGCCGAGTTCGAACGCGTCGTCACCGACTTCCCGTTACACGCCGGTCCCGCCCGCGACTACCAGACCTTCGCCGGCTTCATCGTCAAACACCTCGGCCGCGTCCCCGCCGAAGGCGAGTGCTTTCCCTATCACGGCTACCTCGTCGAAGTCATCGACCTCGACGGCCAGCGCGTCGACAAGGTCCTCCTCCTGCCCCTCAAAGACCTCCCCGCCCCCGCCCGCCCGCTGTAAGTCCGGCCACTGTCGGCCCCGCCTCCGCCCACCCGTCGTCGAGCCATCCGATGTCGGCCCGGCCGCCGGCCGGGCTCCGGGCCCCGAAAAATCCAAAGCTGGCCAGGCTCGCCCCCGCCCCTACGCTCCCGGCGATCCATGAACACCTTCCTCGGCATCGCGCTGGAGACCCTCGTCGTCCTCGCCCTCGTCGCCGCCAACGGCTTTTTCGTCGCCGCCGAATTCGCTCTCGTCAAAGTTCGCATCAGCCAGCTCCGCCCCCTCGCCAAGACCGGCGGTTGGCGCGTGAAGTTCGCACTAAAGGCCACTGAACACCTCGACGCCGCCCTCTCCGCCACGCAGCTCGGCATCACGCTCGCCAGCCTCGGCCTCGGCTGGGTCGGCGAGCCCTATATCGCCCATCGCGTCGAACCCCTTCTCACCCGCTGGGGTTTCGGCGATCCCGCCACCGTCTCGTCGGTCTCCTTCGCGATCGCCTTTTCCATCATCACCTTTCTCCACATCATCTTCGGCGAACTCGCCCCCAAATCCCTCGCCATCCAGCGCGCCAAGAGCGTCACCCTCTGGATCGCCGCCCCGCTCCTCTGCTTCTACTATCTCCTGTTCCCTTTCATCTGGCTGTTGAATGGCACCGCCAACCGTTTCCTTCGCTGGGCCGGCTTGGGGCCCGCCGGCGAAGGCGACCACACCCTCGGCGCCGAAGAACTCGAGTATGTTTTCAGCCACGCCCGCCACTCCCATCCCGGCGACGCCCTCATCAACAAACTCATGGTCCAGTCCCTGCGCGTCCGCGAGACCACCGCCCAACAGATCATGCTCCCCCGCGACCAGGTCGTCGCCCTCTGGCTCGACAAACCCATCGCCGACAACCTCCGCACCGCCCAGACCAGCGGCCACAGCCGCTTCCCCGTCTGCACCGGCAGCATCGACGAGGTCCGCGGCCTCCTCCTCGTCCGCGAATGGCTCTGGCAACTCTCCCTCCTCGGCCCCGACGCCTCCTTCGAACCTCTCATCCGCCCCGTCACCGCCTTCGAACTCACGACCAAGCTCCCGGTCATGATCGAAAAATTCCGCACCGGCCGCAGCCACCTCGCCGTCGTCCTCGACGCCGATAAACGCCTCGCCGGCATCGTCACCTTCGAGGACGTCCTCGAGGAAATCGTCGGCGACATCCGCGACGAATTCGACCTCGGCTCCGGTCCGATCTACGACCGCACCACCTTCTCCATCGTCGTCAGCGGCACCTTCACCATGCGCGAACTCCAGGCCGAAACCGGTTGGCCCTTCGAATGGCAGCCCCGCGAAACCGTCGCTTCCTGGATGACGCGCCACCTCGGCCACCCGCCCCGCCGCGACGAATCCCTCACCGCCGGCGACTTCCGCCTCACCGCCGTCGAAGTCAGCACCGAGCGCATCCGCCGCATCCGCGTCGAACGCATCGCCGA
>CAJAYO010000188.1 GCA_903948415.1 uncultured Opitutia bacterium
CGAGTAGACGGCCTCGATGCGGGACAGAGTGTTGATCGAGATCGCGTTGAGCTCGACGGAACGGCCTGCACCGGAGACCGCGGACGACGCGAGCGCGAAGCCGCCGATGGTCTCGGGCACAGTGGCCGACGAGACGCCGTTCATCGAAATTTCCCGCGGGTCGCCGCCACGGTAATCCATGGTGATGCCCGGGAGCATTTTGAGGAACTCGCCGATGTTGCCGTCGGGCACGACGCCGAATTCGTCGGCGGCGACGACGGTGACGATGTTGGCGGCGAAGCGTTGTTCGTTGATCGCAATGGCGGCCCCGTCCATTTCGCGCGAGGCGGAGGTGACGAAGGACTCGAGTTTCACCACCTCACCGGCGCGGCCGCGGCGGGCGGCGCTGCTGAGCTCGAAGTCGCGCTCGAGCGTCTGGCCGGCGGCGAGGGTGAGCGGGGCCCGGAGAGGGTCGAGGCCGGTGAAGAAGATCTCGAGGACGATTTCGCCGGCGGGCACGGAGGAGAGGCGGAAGGTGCCGGTCTCGTCGGTGGGGGCAACGAGGTTGGTGCCGCGGACGGTGACGCGGGCGTTGTTCACGTATTGGCCGGTATCGGTGTTTTGGACGCGCCCGGTGATGGAGGCGGTGGCGGCCGGGGCGGCGGTGGAGGTGGTGGCGCTGCTTTGGGCAGAGAGCGGAGGGAGCGCGGCGATGGTGGCGAGCGCGAGGATGGCGATACGGCTGAGCGAGGTCAGGGGTGTGGGGACGGCGAATTTCATGGCGGGCAAGGGAGGCAGGCTGCGGGGAGAGCGCGGGGAGAACGGGGTGGGTAGATTCGCAGGCGAGGGAGCGGCGCAGTCAAGTCGCGTGCGCTGGGAACCGGGTGTCGGTTTGCGCAGGGCGGCCGACGCGGGGCCGGGCGGAGCGGCTCAGAACACGCCCTTGAGCCCGAAGGTGTAGAAGGTCCCGACGCGGGTGTCGGATGTCAGGTAGCTGGGATCGATCTGGTAGCGGTATTCGGCGATGTTGAAGAGGTTTCGCACTTGGAAAAACAGGCCGGTGCGCGCGGTGAGCTGGTAGCCGCCGTTGAGGTCGATCATCGTGCGGGCCTTGCGGAAGCTGATGACGCCGGTGGTGGAGAACGGCGTGGCGTCGGTCCACTTGCCGGCGACGCCGAAGGTGAGGCCGCGGTGGCGGTAGCTCAGCGTTCCGCCGATCATGTGGGGAGTCATCGCGGCGCGACGGGCGCTGGCGTAGGTGCGTGTGTAGCTGGCGGAGGCGTTGAGGCCCTTGAGCAGACCGGGGAGGAAGGAGAGTGCCTGGCTGTATTCGATCGTGCCGCCGCGCACGCGCAGGCTGCCAGGGCGGTTGCCGGTGGAGACGAAGCGGTAGGTGGAGTAGAGCGGATCGTCTTCGAAGCCGAAGGCCGAGGCGGGAAACTCCTGCGAGGTGACGCTGTCGGAGATGTCGTTTTGGAAGAGCGTGAGGGCGAGGTTGCCGACGGGCTCGAAGTAGTAGGCGAGGCGGCCGGAGAAGTTCCGGGAGCGCTCGGGCAGCAGGTCGGGGTTGGGGACGGTGGCGACGAGGGTGGACTCGTTGAACTCGAGGACGCCGCCGAGGTTGCCGAGGGCGGGCCGGGAGAGGGTGGAGCTGTAGCCGAGGTGGGCCTGGAAGTTTTCGCTGAGGTGGAGTTTGGCGCTGACGGAGGGGAAAAGATTGTCGTAGGCGGAGGTGCGCACGACTTTTGGCAGGCTCATGAACTGGTAGCTGAGGCCCTCGACGGTGGTGGCGCGGCCGGTGGCGGGCGTGACGACGAAGCCCGCGGCGCGCACGGCCGCGGCGCTGCGCTGCTGGAACTCGCGGAGCGCGATTTCGTTTTCCTCCCAGCGCAGGCCGCCCTGGAGCTGCACGCGGCCGAGGCGGACGTTGGCGAGACCGAAGCCGGCGAGGCGCGTTTCCTTGATGTAACTCGGGTTGTTGATGTAGGCGCTGTAGAAATTCGCCGGCGTCGCGAGGTCGGTGAATAGCGCGGGTTGCTCACGGAAGAGCGTCGCGATCCCGGGGCGGTTCGGAAACACGGGCGGCGAACCGGAGAGCGAGGTGACGTTGAGGCCGTTCTCGAGGCGCCAGCGGTTGTCGGGGAACGCGAGGGGGGCGAAACTTCCCGTCGGGCCGCCGCCGGGGCCGTCGTAGCGCCAGGTGAGCGCGGCGTTGGGGTTGCGGAAGCGATGGTAGTCCTCGGTGGCCTTGGCGCCGAACTTGAGCCAGGTGGGCAGGCGCCACGGCGCGTTCCAGCGGACGTTGGCCTGGCCCTGCCAGACTTCCTGCTCGGCGAAACGCGCGTCGTCGGCGAGGCGCGGATTGATGAAGTTCGCCAGGTCGCTGAGGTCGCGGCCGGCGGTCTGGGTGATTTGCCAATCGACGTCGTTGAGGGCGGAGCGGCGGAGCTGGAGCGTGAGGCCGGTGAGCGCGGCGGTGGTGAGGGTCTGCGGGCCGACGCGGGGGAGGGCGACGTATTGGTTGGTCGAGATGGTGTAGTGCAGGCCGCCGTCGACCAGCCAGGCGCCGTGGCGGAACTCGAACTTAGGCGTGACCGTGCGGGTCTGCGCGTATTTGTGCTCGTGGTTGGTGGAGAGCGCGACCTGGGCGTTGTTGAACGTGAAGTCATTCAGCCCGTCGCCGGTGACCGAGGCGCGCCCGCCCGGGACGCTGAACGCGGCGCTGCGGCTGTCGATGAAGGCATCGAAGTAGTTATACATCGCGCTGAGGGAGAGGGCGAGCGAGGGGGTGGCCTTCCAGTCGAGCGTGAGCGAGGGGGTGAAGCGCTCGGTGAAGCGCGGGTTGGTGATCGCGGTGACGTTGGTGAGGACGCGCGGGCGCGGGTCGGTCGGGGTGGTCGCGGCGTTGTAGGTGTGGTCGACGCGGCTCTGGACGACGTATTGGTTGGACTCGCTGAGGTTGAACACGAGGCCGAGGCGGTTGCGGAAAAACACGTCGGAATACTCGAGGATGGCGCCGGGGCGGAACTTGGGGGTGCGCACGTCGCTCGGGCCGTAGGTGCGGCGCCAGTCGAAGCGGTCGCCGTTGGCCATGACGTTGACCTGCCACGAGAGGCGGCGGCCCTTGCGCTCGAAGGCGCGCTTCGTCTTGAGATTGATCGTGCCCGCGGGCGCGTCGGCGTCCTGGTCGGCGCCGGTGGTGTAGTTGACCTCGATGCGATCGAGGCTGTTGACGGAGACCTGGTCGAAGCTGAAGGAGCGCGCGCCGCCGCCGAGGGCCTGCGAGCCGTCGGCGCTGGCGAGCGTCATGCCGTCGACGCTCACGCCGACGTATTGGGGATCGAGGCCGCGGAGGCGCGGGCCGCGGGCATCGGGGCCGACGTAGTCGACGTCGACGCCGGGGACGTTTTTCAGAAATTCGCCGACGCTGCCCTCGGCGACGTCACCAAAAACGTCGGACGAAAGGCTGTTGGTGAGGTTCATCGAGCGGCGCTGCTCCATGAGGGCCTTGGCGTTGCCCTCGCGTTCGGAGCGGACGACGAAGGCGTCGAGTTTCTGCACGCCGGGGCCCGCCGGTGGGCCGGCCTCGGCGACGAGCGCGGTCAGTTCGAAGTCGCGCCGCGCGGTGGCCTCGGGGTCGACGGTGAGGGTGGTGCGTTCGGTGCGCAGTCCGGTGTAGGTGACGGTGAGGGTGTGCGTGCCGGCGGGGACGTTGGCGAGGCGGTAGGAACCGTCGCGCTCGGTGGTCGTGGTGAGAGCGGTGCCGGCGATGCGCACCTCGGCGTTGGCGAGGTATTCGCCGCGGGCGGAGTGGAGGACGGAGCCGGTGATGGTGGCGGCTTGGGTGGTGGCGGCGAACAGCGCAATGTTACCGAGCAATGCCGCAAAACGGGCGCGGAGGATCGAGTTCATGGGGTGGGTGCGGCCAGCATCGCGCGCGGGTCTCGCGAAGCAAGCGCCGGACGGAGGAAGCGTTGACCGTTCCGCGGGTGCGTCGGCCGTCGTGATCAATAGTCGGCGCCGCTGAGGCTGCGCTCGACGGAGCGTTGCCAGGCGAGCAGCTCGGCCGTCATGCGGCGGACGATCTCGGGGTGGGCGGCGGCGATGTCGGTCGTCTCCTTCGGATCGGCGAGGAGGTCGAAGAGCTCGGTGCGGGCGCCGCGTTGGTCGCGGCGCGATTCGCCGGTGAGGAGCTTGTAACGGTTGTCGGTCCACGCGGCGCTGCCGCCGAAGTCGGCGGTCTTCGCGTCGGGGTGTTTGTAATTTTGAAAGAGGATGTTCGCCTGTTTTGTCGTGGGCGTGGTGCCGCGCGAAATGTCCTCGGGCAGCCAGCGGCCGTGCTTGTTCTCGCCCTGCGACGCATAGCGCCAGAAGCCGATGGGCGACGGCCGCTCGGTCATCGTGCCCCCGACGAGCAGGTGACGGAGGCTGAGGCCGTCGAGCGGGCGCGACGGCGCGGGGTGCTTCACGCCGGCGAGGTCGAGCACGGTCGGAAGGAAATCGGACGTGACGACCGGAACGGCGGAGTGGCGCGGCGACGTGATGACGGCGGGCCACTCGACGAGGCCGGGGACGCGCAGGCCGCCTTCGTAGACCTCGCCCTTGCGACCGCGCCAGCCGCCGCTGAACGAGTCGGCCTCGCTCGCGATCGGGCTGCCGTTGTCGGAGTTGAACCAGAGCAGGGTGTCGTCGGCGACGCCCAGCTCGCGCAGCGCGGCGCGCAGCGTGCCGATGGCGCGGTCCATCGCGGTGATCTCGGCGAAACGGGCGCGCATCTCGGGCTTGGGGTGTGCGGCGTAGCGGGCGATGTCCTCCGGCAGGCCGGAGTAGGGGCCGTGCGGGGAGCCGAACCACACGACGAGGAAGAACGGTTTTTTCTCCCGCTCCGCGCGCACGCGGCGGAGGAAATCGATCGCCGCATCGACGACGACGGCCGAGCTCTCGCCCTTGAGGACCTGGGGCGGCGCGCCGTTGCGCGAAAGCGGCGGGTCCATCTCGAAGAAATTGTCGTGGGAAAGAAACTCGTCGAAACCCATGCGGCCGGGGTTGAGGGGCGACTCCGTTTTCACGGCGCCGAGGTGCCACTTGCCGAAGTGGCCCGTGCGGTAGCCGGCGTCGCGGAGGATGCGGGCGACGGTGATCTCCTCGGGGCGCGTGGACCAGTTGGGAGCGAAGGCGCCGGAGCGGTTGGCGTGGCGGCCGGTCATCACGCTCGCGCGCGTGGGCGAGCAGACCGGCGACGCGGCGTAGAACCGGTCAAGGCGGAGCGCGGTGCGCGCGAGTTCGTCGAGCACGGGCGTGTGGAGCTGCGGGTGGCCGTTGTAACCGGTCTCGCCCCAGCCGAGGTCGTCGGCCATGACGTGGATGAGGTTGGGGCGCGCGGGCGCGGCGGCGGAGAGGGACGCGGCGAGAAGGAAACCGAGGAACGAAAGGGCAGTGCGCATGGGAAATACGAGCGGAGTTGGGCGCTAGCCCGGAAAATTTACCCCTGAATGAAGCCAAGACGGGAGTCACAGAGAACACGGAGCCCAGACACAGAGGGCACGGAGCAAGTCAGCGTGATTGGTTCTGTGGGCTCTGTGTCCGGCCTCTGTGCGCTCTGTGACAAAAAGATTTTCACGGAAAGTGTGATTTATGCGAGTTACGGCCGCAGATCGCGGACGCCGTTTTTCAAGGCCATGAGTTGTTTCACCTCGGCGTCGGTGAGCGCGCGGTCGAAGACGGCGAGGTCGTCGAGGTGGCCGACGTAGGCGGCGCCGAGCACGAGCTGCGCGGCGTCGGCCTTCCAGTCGAAGGTGAGATCCCAGTTTTCGATGGAGCCTTGGAGCCGGCCGTTCAACCAGAGGCGGCCGGTGGGTTTCGCGGATTTGTCGTTGATTTTTTCGAGGGTGAAGACGGCGTGGGTCCACGTCTCGCGCGAGAACGGGGCGCCCGCGACCTGCACCATCGGGCGCTGCGCGAAGGGCAGGGCGCCCCAGCCGACGTTCTGCGGATCCCAGATGGGCTGGAGCGGGCGGATGGCAAAGCGGAAGAAGCGCGGCGTCTCGTCCTTCGACCATTCGAGGAAGATGAAGCCCTTCTTGGCGTCGTCGCCGACGATCTGCACGGGGTCGCAGTAGCCGGGCTCGAGATCTTTGTCGGGGTCGAGGCGGAGCCAGACGGAGACGGTGGCGGACCAGCTGGTGGCGTTGTAGCCGAGCGTGCCGCCGTCTTTGAAGAGCGGGCGGGTGTTGCCCTTCTTCGGGAAATGGAGGGCGCCGCCGAAGCGGCCGGCCCCGGGGACGAGTTTGAGTTCGTCGTTGAGCGCGGCGGGCACGAGGCCGGTCTTGGTGCGGACGTAGGCGGTTTTTTCGCCGCGCGAGAAATCCGCGTCGAGGCCGGCGTCAAACGAGGCGTGAAACGTGAGGGCGCGGGCGAGGGAGGGGGCGGGCTGGGCGAGGGCGCCGGTGGCGAAGGTGCTCGCGAGGCACGCGAGTGGGGCGAGGAGGAGGCGCGGGTTCATTCGAGTAAAGGGGAGGTCGGGCGCCCTCAGCGCTTCGGCGCGGTGAGGATCGCGAGGAGGTAATCCTGGGTGGTGGCGTGTTTCACGCCGGGGGCGCCGGGGTAGACGAGCTCGCAGGCCACGCCGTTGGCGCGGCAGTGCTCTTGGAGTTTTACGCCGAAGTTCGAAGTGTGGGTGGGATCCTTCTGCGGTTCGCCGAGGCCGGGCGCGACGGTGTAAAAAAGATACACCGGCGGATCGTCGCGGGTGACGAGGGCGTAGGGGGAATATTCGGCGATCCACGGGAGGATGGTGCCGCGTTGGGCGAGAAAATTGTCGAACTTGCCGAGGCCGAAGGCGTGGCCGCCGTAGGTGCTGTTGGGCGTCCAGTCTTTCATCTGTTGCGGGTCGAGCGTGGTCTGCGCGCCGTTGACGGCGGCGGCGAGGAGGCGGGTGGATTCGCGCTCGATGGGGTCGGCGCTCGCGGGATCGGCGAGGTCGGGGTGGAACGCGAGCCAGAGGGAGGTGCAGGCGCCGGCGGAGCCGCCGCTGGCGGCGATGCGGGTTTTGTCGAGGTTCCACGCGGCGGCCTGGCTGCGGATGAATTGGAGGGCGCGGGCGGCATCGTGGAGCGGGCCTTTGACGGGCGGCACGACGTGGTCGGCGGTGGCCTCGGCGATGAAACGATACTCGACCGACGCGACGGAGATGCCGCGTTTGAGCATTTCCGGCAGCATCGCGGAGAGACCGCTGAGGCGACCGCCATTCTGCCAACCGCCGCCGTGAATGAAGAGGAGGAGCGGGGTGGGCGCGGCGGACTCGGCTTTCCAGAAATGGATGAGCTGCTTCGGATGGGGGCCGTAGGCGACGTCGTGGTGGGTGGGGTTGGGGAGTGGGGGCGTGGCGAGTTCGCGTTGCGCCTCGTCGGCCGGGATGTCGCGCACATAGACGGCGCGCCAGCGAATCTCGCCGCCGTGGGTCTGGAGCATGAAAGGCCCGCGCGCGGGGAACGGTTTGCCCTTCTCGAAATAGTTTTCCATCGGGGCGCCCTCGACGAGGAGGCGGGTGTTGAGCGTGACCCACACGCGCGCGCCAATTTGGCGGATGCGCAGGGTGTTCCATTGGCCGAACGGTTTGTCGGCGGCCATGATCGGATCGCGGCCGAGGGTTTTGGGAGTGTTGTTGAAGAGGCCGCCGGAGCCGAGGTGCGGCCGGCGGTCGGGCTTCTTGGGGTCGAAGACCTGGTTCTTGTCCCAGATCTGCACCTGCGGCTGGCCGCGGAGGTAGATGCCGCTGTCGGCTTGCGCGACCGTCCGGTATTCGATGAGCAGTTCGTAGTCGCCGAACTCCTCGGCGGTGGTGGCGTAGGGGCCGGTGCCGGGGTTGACGAGCTCGCCGTTTTCGACGCGCCAGTGGGAGGCGAACTCGGTGCGCATCTGGGCGAGCTTGGCGTCGCGTTTTTCGCCCGTGAGTTTGGCGACGTCGTGCGGGTTGAGGCCGTGCCAGCCGGTGAGGTCCCGGCCGTTGAAGAGGGCGCGGAAACCCGCGGGCGGTTTGGGCTCGGCGGCGCGGAGGGCGGCGAAGGTGACGAGGGCGACGAGGAGGCGCGTGACGAACCGGAGCGGGGAGGGGGATGCGGGAACGGCGAGGTGCATGGAGGGTTGGGTCGGCGGATGCGCGCGGGGGGAAGGCGCGGAGGAAAACGGGTGCGGGCTAATTCGCGCGCAAGGGCGCGATCCAGTCAAGCGGGCGACAGGTGGAGCACGGCGTCGATTTGGGCGGAGCGGCGGGCGTGGTCGGCGGTGGCAGCGGGGGAGGCGAGGTCGAGGTCGAAGGTGGGGATCATCGCTTTCAGCCGGGCGTGACCTGCGGTCGTGCGGAGATTTTCCGGGAAACAGGTTTGGATGATTTGCAGCGCGATGGACGCCGCGACGGAGGCACCCGGCGAAGCGCCGAGGAGGGCGGCGAGGGAGCCGTCGGGGGCGGTGACCACTTCGGTGCCGAAGGATAGCCGGCCGGCGTCGGATTTTTTCAAGGCTTGCACGCGGATGCCGGCGTCGACGAGGCGCCAGTCGGCGGAGTCGGCTTCAGGGTAAAAGACGCGGAGGGCGCGGAGCCGAGTATCCATGCTTTGGAGGGCCTGTTGGACGAGGAAGCGGACGAGGACGCGGTTGTGGAGACCGGTGCGCAGAAGGGTGGCGAGGTTGGCGGGGCGGAGGGACGCCGGGAGATCGGTGAGGCGGCCGGTGCGATGGAGGAACTGGGTGGTCCACGTGGCGAAGGGGCCGAAGAGGAGGACGCGTTGGCCGTGGAGATGGCGGACGTCGAGGTGAGGGCCGCCGAGGGCGCCGGAGTCGGGCGGGGGCGGGCCGTAGACTTTGGCGAAGTGGCGGGCGACGACGGCGGGGTTTTCACAGACGAGCCATTGGCCGGCGATGGGGAATGCCGCGAGGCCGTGCGCGACGGGCAGGCCGGAGGACTGGAGGAGCGGCAACGTACCGCCGCCCGCGCCGATGAAGACGAAGCGGGCGCGGGCGGGGCGTGATTCGCCGGTGGCCGTGTCGCGCACGGAGAGTTCCCAGTCGGCGGCGGTGCGGCGCAGGTGCGTGACGCGCTGGCCGGTGACGACGCGGCAATTTTCCTGCGCGCCGAGCCACGTGAGGAGTTGGCGGGAGAGCTCGCCGAAATTCACGTCGGTGCCGGCGTCGATTTTGGTGGCCGCGAGGGGCTCATCGGCGCGGCCGTCGATGAGGAGGGGCGTCCACTGACGGATGACGGCGGGGTCGGCCGTGAATTCCATCGTGCGGAAGAACGGATGCGCCGACAGAGCGGCGTGGCGGGCACGGAGGAAGGCGATTTGCGCGGCGCCGCGGACAAAGCTCAGATGCGGCACGGCGCGGATGAAATCGGCCGGGCGCGGTGCGAGCCCATGGGTGACCGCGTAGCTCCAGAACTGGCGCGACTGCTCGAAGCGGGCAAAAATCTCGATTGCCTTGGTGACGTCGACGGGCGCGCCGGGGGTGGCGGGCGGCGGCGTGTAGTTGAGTTCGCAGAGGCCGGCGTGACCGGTGCCGGCGTTGTTCCAGCCGTCGGAGCTTTCGCGGGCGAGTTCGTCGGCGGCTTCGTAGACATGAATCGCGAGGCGCGGGTCGAGCCGCTTGAGCATCGTGCCGAGGTGCGCGGACATGATGCCGCCGCCGATGAGGAGGACGTCGGGGGCGGAGGGGGCGGGCATGGGAGGCAAGGACGGTGAAAGAGGAGTGGACCAAGGACGAAGGACCAAGGACCAAGGACCAAGGACGAAGGTTGAGTGCCGGAGGGCGAGCGGGGACTGATGGGTGGTGGAGACTGTTTCGCAGGTGGCGAATCGCCTGATGCCGCGAGCCGTGGAGTAGATTTTTTGCGCTCTGGAACTCGCATCGGGGCCGTTTACCCAAAGGAGCCCAGAGTGAAGGTAGGAAGATTGGGTTGGTAGGAAGATTTTTCGAACCGGAGAGAAGCAATTCCCGCTGATGAGCTGCGATACCCTTTTTGTGGTCCGGCCGAGCTGAGCTCAAATGAAGTCAAGCAACCGGACAATCGATGAGGCCGGGCTTTTCTTTGGGAAAAAATTCCTACCCATCGAATTTTCCTGCCCAAACACGTCGGGCGGTTTTCCGCGGGACGTAGATTTGTTACGCCCCGATCAAATCGCGGCGCGAATTTAGTCCGCATCCAGCACCCTTTCATGAAGAC
>CAJAYO010000189.1 GCA_903948415.1 uncultured Opitutia bacterium
CGCCCGCGCCTCGTCCGTCTGCTCCGCGAGGAACTCGTCCTGCGTCTTCTCCGCGACCACCGGCGAGCCGGTGTGATAGGCGATGACACTCGACAGGTCGACCGGCTTGCCCGAAGCGAGAGCCGCCCGCGCCGCCTTCAACTCCGCGATCCGCTCCGCCTTGTTCTGCTTCGTCATTTTCGTTCCCTTTCGTTCGTGAACCGCCGCGCGGTCCGTTGTTGCTTTCTTCCCTGTTTGTATACTGGCTCGCCGGTACGAGTCAAGAAAAAAGCGCTGGCTGATGTCGTTTTTTTTCTCCACCGTTTCCCCGTCTCCGAGAGCCTCCTCCGCGCCCCTCCGGGAGGGCGAGGCGCGGAGGGTAACGCATGACGCAGAGGGAGGCGCCGATGGTGGGATGCGGAGGAAAGGGGGCGAGCACGAACCGTGACGATGCACCGGGTCGTGCCCCGTGCGACGCGGCGGAGAAGGCGCGCCTGCGCGCCGGGCCCGGCGCCGCGGCGGCCGGAGCGCTCCGCCTCGGCCCGGCCCGGGCCTTCGCCCGTGGCGGCAAGCGGGCGCCGAGCATCGTGGAATCCGCTATAGCCGAATCGGGCCACATCTTCATAGGAAGCGCGGGGAACCTCGGCTAGGATGCAGGCGTGAATAACGCCGAAGCCGAAATCAAAGTCGCGGAGGAAAAGTGTGGGCGGTTCATCTGTGCCTGGTGTGTGCCGCCGCGCGATATGGGCCCGGCTCGCGGTTTTCAAGCCGGTGAGTTTAGCCACGGCATCTGTCCGGGGTGCCGCAACAAATATTTCCCGGTGGGTGGGGGACGTTCAGCCGCCCGCGCCGCCGGCGCCAACGGGGGCGACGGCGGGGGCCGAGTCGGCTAGCAGGTGAGCGGCACGGATGGGTGAGCGCTGAACGGGGCGCATGGCCGAGCGGGCGCGACCGGGGCTGGCCCAGGCCGGTGCCAGCGCATTGCTCGGGAGATTTTGGGGGGACCGAGCGCAGGGGGACGGAAGACCGCCGCAGGGAGCCAAACGCCGGCTCGGGCGCCGTGGCCGGAGGGAGCCGCCCGGGGGGTGCGGGCCAGGGTGCGGGCCAGGATGCAGGTTGAGGGTGAGGCCGCGCCCGGTGCCGGAACGGACCTCGGGGCGGAGCACAGCACAGCGCGAAAAGGTCGGGGCGTGGGCGGACCTTGGCCCCGCCGCCTCAGCCCGGCCCGCTGCACCCCGCGGGCGCGGGCTTTTTTTGGGTGACTCGCGTGCCCGGTCGCGTTGCCGTTGGCGGATGACTGAACGCATTCAGGGAACCCTCCGCAGCCTCGGCGCCTCCCGGCGACCCGGGTTCGTTCCCTTGTCGCAGGGCCTGCTGCCGCCCGTGGATGATGGCGGAGGGGAGGGGGGCGAGGTGGGAGACGGGCTTTTGCGATTTGCCGCTGGGCGATGCGTTGGGCAACGGCCGGGAAATCGTTGAATTTATGCGGATCTACTTCATGGGAATTTGCGGCACCGCGATGGGCAACGCCGCGCTGCTGGCGCGCGCCGCCGGTCACGATGTGCTCGGGGCCGACTCGGGCGTTTATCCGCCGATGAGCCACGTCCTCGCGGCGGCCGGCGTCGCGCTGCACGAGGGCTACGACCCGGTGCGCCTCGAGAAACTGGCGCCCGATTTGGTCGTGATCGGCAACGCCATGTCGCGGGGCAACCCGGAGGTCGAATGGCTGCTCGATTCGCGCGCCCTGCGCTTCACGTCGCTGCCGGCGATGCTGCACGACTGGGTGCTGCAGACGCGGCGCAATCTCGTCATCTGCGGCACGCACGGCAAAACCACGACGACGGCGCTCGCGGCGTTTCTCCTGCGGGCGGCGGGGCGCGATCCGGGATTCTTGATCGGCGGGGTCCCGCAGGATCCGCCGGTCGGCGCCCATCTGGGGGCGGCGGGCGACCCGTTCGTGATCGAGGGCGACGAATACGATAGCGCGTTCTTCGACAAGCGCAGCAAGTTCATCCACTACGCGCCGCACATCGCGGTGTTGAACAATCTGGAGTTCGATCACGCCGACATTTTCCGCGATCTCGCCGATGTGCAGCGGACGTTCACGCACCTGACGCGGATTGTGCCGCGCAACGGCTTCGTGGTGCTGAACGGGGACGACACCAATCTGCGCGCGCTCGGACCGATGGCGTGGACCCGGGTCGTGCGTGTCGGAACCGCGGAAGCGTGCGACACGCGGATCGTGGATTTTGCGGAGTCCCCGCAGGGGGCGCAGTTCAAGCTGCTCTGGCGGGGCCAGCCCTGGGCGGAGGTCAAGTGGGCCCAGCCGGGGCTCTTCAACGCGCGCAACGCGGCGATGGCGGCGACGGCGGCCGGGCTGGCGCTCGACGGGACGAATCCGACCGTGCTGAAGCCCGATGCGTTGGCCGCGTTTCGCGGAGTGAAGCGGCGGCAGGAGATCTTGCTGGCAACGCCCAGCCTCACGGTGATCGAGGATTTCGGGCATCACCCGACGGCGCTGGCCGAGACGCTGCAGTCGTTTCGCGCGCGGTTTCCCGGTGCGACACTGACGGCGGTGTTTGAACCGCGCAGCAACACGGCCCGGATCCGGGCGCTGCAGGCGGCGTTCATGCGGGCGCTGGGGCTGGCCGATGACGTTTATATCGGGGCGGTAAGCCGGCCGGAAAAACTCCGCGACGACGAGCGCTTCGACCCCGAGTCCGTCGCGCAACACCTCGAGGCGCAGGGCGTGGAGGCGCACTATGCGCCGACGAACGCGGTGTTGTTCGAAAAACTGGCGGCGAATCTGCTCGGGGCGGCCAAAGCGCCGCGCCAGAAACCGCGGGTGGTCGCGTTTTTTACCAACGGCTCGTTCGACGGAATTATAGGGAAGTTCGTGGCTGCGGCGAAGGGCGGCGCGGGTTAGCGGGCTGCGGCCTTTTCGGACAGGACCCGGGCGCCGTCGGGCGAGGGCTGGAGGACGGCAATCAGGTTGCCGAGCAGGGTCTTGAATTTCTTCAGATCGAGCGGCTTGGTCAGATGTTCGTCCATCCCGGCCGCGAGACATTTTTCGCGGGTGCCTTTCGCAATCGACGCGGTGAGCGCGATGATCGGGGTGCGTTGGCCGGGCGGTTCATCGGCGCGGATCTGCTTGGTGGCGGTGAAGCCGTCGAGATCGGGCATGTGCAGGTCCATCAGGATCGCATCGTAGCGGTGGTCGTGTGCGAGCCGGATGGCCTCTTCGCCGCCGGAGGCCAGTTCCGGATCGAAGCCGTTGCGCTGTAGAAAAATTTCGAGCAGGAAGCGGTTCGTTTCCATGTCGTCGACGACCAAAATGCGTGGTCGGCGGGTCGGGAACACGAGGGCGGGCGGGGTTTCCGTCGGTTGCTCGTCGGGCAGGGCGACCGGGGCGGCGGGAATGGTGAAGGAAAATTCGGCGCCCTGGCCCGGCTGACTCTTTACGGCGATGGCCCCACCCATGAGGCCGACGAGCCGCTGGCAGATCGCGAGCCCGAGGCCGGTGCCGCCGAAGCGGCGCGTCGTGGACGCGTCGGCCTGGACAAACATGCGGAAGAGTTTCCGGCATTTCTCCTCGGGAATGCCGATCCCGGTGTCCCGCACGCGGAGGTTGAGGGTGCCGGAGGCGAGACCTTCAGCCGGCGGGGTCCACTGCAGAAAGACGGTGACCTGGCCGGACGGGGTGAACTTGATGGCGTTGTCGACAAGGTTGACGACGATTTGGTGGAAGCGGAGCGGGTCGCCGGCGACGAGCAGGGGGTTGACGATCTGGGCCTCGAAGCGGAGTTCGATGTTTTTTTCGGTCGCGCGCGGGTTGAACAAGCGGAGGACCTCGAGGGTGGTTTCCACGGGGGCAAACGGCAGCTGCTCGAGGATCAGCCGGCCTTCCTCGATCTTCGAAAGGTCGAGAATGTCGTTCATCAGCGAACTGAGCCGGGTGCCCTCGCCGGTGATGGTGCCAAGGTAGCCGCGCTGGGACTCGTCCAGTTTCGTTTCGGCCAGAAGATTGGCGAAACCCATGACGGCGTTGAGCGGGGTGCGGATTTCGTGGCTCATCACCGCGAGAAAATCGCCTTTGGCGCGGTTGGCCTCGTCGGCCGCGGCCTTGGCTTTTTGGAGTTCGCGTTCGGTGTCGGCGTGCCGGCGGATCTGGGCGCGCATCAGGGCCACGAGCGTTGAACTCGCCAGGAGTACCCCGATCAGAAAAGCCGTCCCGCCGAGGGCGATGGCGCGGGCGGCGGCCAAGGAGACGGCGGGAGTGGCGACCGAGAAATCGAGCGCGCCGGACACCCACTCTGCGAGGAGCGCCCCGCTCGCGGCGAGCAAGGCGACCACACCGCAGGTGGCGGGGGAGAAGTCCCCGCTGGCGTGCCGCCGTTTGACCAGCGTCCGGCAGGCCAAACACGCGGCGACCGCCAGCAGGGCGAGGCACACCGCGTCGAGGCGGTAGTGCAGGAAATTTTTGAGGTGAGGCGCGGCGTGCATTGGGTCGGTTACTGACCCGAGCCTGCCGCCGCCCCGCTCCCACGCAAAAGGCGGATTTACTTATTCATTACCTACCCCCGGCGCAGCTTTTGCTAGGTGTAGTTACGAACCGGGACGGGTCCCCGTGGGTAGTCATTGCGCCTGTTTGGCGGTCTTGCGGGTGGCGGGTTCCTGGCCGGCCGGCAGCGCGAGCAAATCGTAGTCCTCGTAGCCCGTGATTTTCACGTCGACGAAGGCCCCGACGGGCAGCGTGAGCGGCACGTAGATGCGGCCGTCGATGTCGGGAGCGTCGGCCTCGCCGCGGGCGACGCCGGGCTCCTCGATGAGCGCGCGAAGGGTGCGGCCGGTGAAGGTCTTGCTCACCGCGGCGGCGATTTCCTTCTGGAGTTTCATCACGCGGTGCCAGCGGGCTTCCTTCACCTTGGGGGCGATCTGGTTTTCCATCTTCGCGCCGCGGGTGCCTTCCTCCTGCGAGTAGCGAAACACCCCGAGGCGTTCGAATTTCGTTTCGCGGATGAACTCGCAGAGTTCGTCGACGTCGGCCTCGGTTTCACCGGGGAAGCCGACGATGAACGTGGTGCGGATCGCGATACCGGGGATGCCGGCCCGGATGCGCTGGACCAGATCGCGAATATACGCGGAGGAGGTTTCGCGCTGCATCAGGCCGAGCATGTGGTCGCTGATATGCTGGAGCGGAATGTCGATGTAGCGGGCGACTTTCGGGCACTCGGCGATGGTCTTGATGAGTTCGTCGCTCCAGTGCGCCGGATGCGTGTAGAGCAGGCGAATCCAGAAATCGCCCTCGATGGCGTTGAGTTCGCGGAGGAGGGTGGTGAGGGCGGAGCCGCGCGAGGAGTCGACCGGCGTGCGCGGGTTCGGGCGTTGTTCCCACGTGTCCATGCCGAAGAACGTGGTGTCCTGGGAAATCAGATTCAGCTCCCGGACGCCTTCTTTGACGAGCTGGCGCGCCTCGGCCACGACGCTCTCGATGGTGCGGCTGCGGTGGCGGCCGCGGATCTGCGGGATGATGCAGAAGGTGCACGGGTGATTGCAGCCCTCGGCGATCTTGATGTAGGCGAAATGTTTCGGCGTAAGCCGGAAGCGGGGCGTGTCGTAGTCGGGGATGTAGGTCGACTTGCCCTCGATGAACAGGAGCGGCGCGGCGTTCTTTTCCCGTTCCTTGGCGAAGAGCCCCTCGATGATGGGGGCCACCTTGGTGACCTGGTCGAGGCCGATGAACGCGTCGACCTCGTCGTGCAGCGAGGCGGAGAGGTCTTTGGAGAAGCGCTGCGACATGCAGCCGGCGACGATGAGTTTTTGCTCCTTGCGGCGTTTCGTCATGCCGCGGGTCTGGTGGACTTCCAGAATGTGAGCGATGGATTCTTCCTTGGAGGAATCGATAAACGAGCACGTGTTGACGATCACGACGTCGGCTTTCTCAGCGTCGGGGATGACGGTCATGCCGGCCTGATGCAGGTGGCCGACCATGATCTCGGAATCGACGAGGTTTTTGGCGCAGCCAAGGGAGATGAGACTGACTTTGAGCATGGCGAAACGGAGGACGATCGGCGGGTGCGGCGAATGAAAAAACCGCGGCCGGAAGACCGCGGTCAGAATGAGGGAGCGGGCCGGACGAAGCTTACTTCTTCTTCGCGGCGAGCTTGGCGCGCGCCTTCTTGCGTTTGAGGTAGGAGGCGCGGCGTTTACGTTTGATGTGCTTGTTCAGTTGTTGACCCATGGTGTTTGGAAGTGTGAGCGGGCGATGTTTCAGAGCGCACCGGGGGAGTCAAGCGCCGCGGTTCATCCGTGAAAGCGGCGAGAGGCGAGAAATGAGCGTGACCGCGGGCAGCGGGGCGGGAAAGCTCGCCGGCGCGCTGCGAGGGGCGGTCCGAATTCACGGACCGCTGCCGGGCGGTGTCCTACCCCGATTATGATGTCCCACCTCCGAATTCTCCTGCGCGTCGCCTTGGTTGCGACGCTCCATCTGGCGGTCTTGCCCGCGGGCGACGCGCCGGCACGGCTGGAGTTGCGCGAGGGGGACCGGGTCGTGTTGCTCGGCGACACGCTGATCGAGCGCGAACAATACCACGGGTGGATCGAGCTCATGCTGACGGCGCGGTTTCCCGAGCGGAACGTGACATTTCGCAATCTGGGCTGGAGCGGGGATACACCGGCGGGCGACTCCCGGTTTGGCCTGAGTCTGCTGCAGGCGGGCAAGGAGCCGGCCAACGAAGGCTGGACGCAGCTCGTCAAACAACTCGAGGACGCGAAACCGACGGTCGTGTTCGTGGGCTACGGGATGGCGGCGTCGTTCGAGGGCGAGGCCGGCCGGGAAAAATTCAGGGCGGACTATCAACGCCTGTTGGACACCCTCGCGAAGATCTCCCCCGGTGCGCGCGTGGTGTTGGTGGGCCCGGTGCGGCACGAGAATTTGGGTGCACCGTGGGCCGATCCGGCCCGGCACAACGCGGAACTCGAGCGCACGTCCGCCGTCGTGCGGGAGCTCGCGGCGCAGCGGTCGGCGACGTTTTTTCCGCTGAACGAGGCGCTGCGCGGGCCGATGGAACGGGCCGCCGCGGCCGGCGGCAGCCGGCTGACGGACAACGGCATTCATCTCAACGGGGCGGGTTACCGGGTCGCGGCCGAGGCCCTGGAGGACGGCCTGTTCGGCGGTGGCGAGCCGGGAGGCTGGCGGACCAGTGCGGCGGTCGAGCCGCTGCGGCAGTCGATTCTCCGCAAGAACGAGTGGTTTTTCCACCGTTCGCGGCCGGCGAACATGGCTTATATTTTCGGATTCCGGAAACGGGAGCAGGGGAACAACGCGGTCGAGGTGCTGAAGTTCGACGGATTCGTCGCCGAGGAGGAGAAGCGCATCGCGCAGCTGCGGGGATTGAAGGCCGGGGCCACCGTGCCCGAGATTCCGCGCCGCGTGGGCAACCTCGTGATGAAATCCACCCCGCAGCCGCATCCGCAGTTCACCGTGGACGACGCGCTGGAGGTCACGTTGTGGGCGGAGAATCCGCAGCTGAACAAACCGATCCACATGAATTTTGATCCGCAGGGGCGGCTCTGGGTGGCGAGCTCCGAGGTGTATCCGCAGATCGAGCCCGGGCAGGCGCCGACGGACAAGATCATCGTGCTCGAGGACACGACGGGCGCGGGGCGCGCGGACAAGGCCACGGTGTTTGCCGAGGGCTTGCTTATTCCCACGGGCGTCGCCGCGGGCGACGGCGGGGTCTACGTCGCGCAGAGCACGGAGCTCCTGCACTTCCGGGACACCAACGGCGACGGCAAGGCGGACGTGCGGCGCATCGTGCAGAGCGGTTTCGGCACGGAGGACACGCACCACAATCTGCACTCGCTGCGCTGGGGCCCCGACGGGCGGCTCTATATGAACCAGTCGGTTTACACGCGGACGGACACGGAGACGCCGACGGGTATCGTGCGCCTGCGGGCGGGCGGAATCTTCCGGATGGATCCGCGCAACCAGGAGATGGAGGTGCTCTACCGGGGCTGGATCAATGCCTGGGGTTTTCAATTTGATGAGTTCGGGCAGGCGTTTGCGACCGACGGAGCCGGTGGTTCCGGGGTGAGCTGGGCCGTGCCGGGGGCGACCTACCGCACGCTCGCGCCGGCGCGGCGTGAGTTGGAAAGCGTGAGTCCCGGGGCGTATCCGAAGTTTTCCGGCCTCGAAGTGATCCGGAGCGCGCATTTTCCGGACGACTGGCAGGGCGACATGATCACGGCGGACTTCCGGGCGCACCGCGTGGTGCGCTTCAAGGTCTCCAACCAAGGCTCCGCCTACGTCACGAAGGAAATGCCCGACGTGATGCGCACCACGGACAGCACGTTTCGTCCGCTCGACGCGAAGCTCGGGCCCGACGGCGCGCTGTATCTGGCCGATTGGAGCAATCCGATCATCCAGCACGGCGAGGTGGATTTCCGCGATACGCGCCGCGACAAGGAGCACGGCCGCATCTGGCGCATCGCCGCGAAGGGCCGGGCGGCGCTCGCGCGGACCGATTTCACGAAACTGGCCACGGTGGGGTTGCTCGACCGGCTGCTATCGCCCAACAGCTACGAGCAGGCGCAGGCCAAGCGCGTGCTGGTGGAGCGCGGGGCCGCGCGCGTGCAGGCGGAGTTGGCGACCTGGACGGCCCGGCAAACGACGCCGGCGGCGCGGTTGCAGGCCTTGTGGGCGCACCAGGCGCTCAACCTGCCGGTCGCCGCGCTGGTCGCCGAACTCGTCGTGACCGACGATGCGCGGATCCGTGCGGCGGCCGTGCGCGTGTTGCCGGTGGCCGATGCGCTGGCGCCGTTGACGAAGCTGGTGGCCGATGCGAATCCGCGGGTGCGGCTCGAAGCGGTGCGGGCGGTGGGGAAACTCGGGACGGCGCGGGCGGCGGAGCTGGCGTTGACGGTGCTGGACCGGCCGATGGATCCGTTTCTCGACTACGCGCTCTGGCTTACGCTGAACGAGCTCGCGACGCCGTGGCTCGCGGCCGTGCGCTCGGGGGCGTGGAATTTTCAAGGCCGCGAGGCGCAGCTCGCGTTTGGGCTCAAGGCGGTCGAGCCGACGCTCGCCGGCGGCGTGCTCGCGCAGTTGCTCACCGGGCGCACGCTGCCGCGGGACGGTTCCGGGCCGTGGATCGAACTCATCGGCTCGGCGGGCGGGGCGCACGAGCAGCGGCAGTTGTTCGAAGCGCTGCTCGCAAACGGGTTTGACGAGGCGGCGGCGCCGCGGGTGCTGGCGGCGCTGGCCGATGCGTCGCGGTTGCGGGGCCTGAAGCCCGAGGGCGATTTGGCCAAGCTGGCGACGCTGGTGGAGTCGGCGTCGGCTCCGACCCGGGTGGCGGCCCTGCCGCTCGTGGGGGCGTGGAAACTGTCCGCGCTCGCGCCCACCGTGGTGCGGCGCGCCGGCGACGGGGCGACCGGCGCGCTGGAGCGCGCGGCGGCGTTTGGGGCGTTGCGGGACTTGGGTGGAGCGACGGTGGTCGCGGCGCTGCAGACGCTCGCGCGCACCGGGGCGACGCCGGTGATCCAACGCGAGGCGGTGGTGGCGCTCGCGGGCGTGGATCTCGCGGTGGCGATGCCGGACGTGCTGGCCGTGCTTGCGGCGACGACCGGCGAAGCGGACGCGCAGGCGTTGTGGCGGGCCTTGCTCGCCGTGAAGGGGGCGGCCGCCCGCCTGACGGCGCAGTTGCCCAAGGCCACGCTGCCGGCGGCGGTGGCGAAGGCGGGCTTGCGGCCCGCGCGCGAAGGCGGGCAAAACCAGCCGCTGGTCCAGGCGTTGATCAAGAGCGCGGGGCTCACGTTGTCCGAGGCGCAGCTGACGCCGGAGGAGCTGAAGTCGCTCGCCCGCCAGGCGCTCGCGGTCGGTGACGCGGCGCGGGGCGAACGGATTTACCGGCGGCCGGAACTGGCTTGCATGGCGTGTCACGCGATCGGCGGCGCCGGGGGAAAAGTTGGCCCGGACATGACCAGTATCGGGGCGAGCGCGCCGACGGACTACCTGGTCGAGTCGCTGCTTTATCCCAGCGCGAAGATCAAAGAAGGCTACCACTCGGTGATTATCACGACGAAGGATCAGCAGGAGCTGAGCGGGATGATCACGAAGGAGACGGCGACGGAAATTATTTTGCGCAACGCGGCGAACCAAGAGGTGCAAGTCGCGGTGAAAAACGTCGCGAAGCGGACGAGCGCAGGCTCGTTGATGCCGGCGGGGTTGATCGACGGACTGCTGCCGGAGGAGCGGTTGGATTTGGTGAAGTTCCTCGCGCAGTTGGGGCGGCCCGGTGATTACGACGCGGCGAAGGGCGGCGTCGCGCGCGCGTGGAGCCTTTATATGATTGTGAGCAAGAACCAGCACTTGGGCGCCGAACGCGTCGTGCGGGGCGATGAGACGCTGGCGGGCTGGGAACCGGCGCTTTCGCTCGTGAGCGGGGTGTTGCCGGGCGAACTGATCGCGGGGACTTATCCGGCCCTGGTCAATTCGCGGGGGTTATTTGCGGCGACGCGATTCGAGTCGGCGCGCGGCGGCAAGGTCACCTTCACGGTCGGGGGTGGAGTGAAAGACGCGTGGCTGAACGGCGTGCCGGTGAAGGCCGGGGTCTCGGTTTCCGCCGAGGCGCGCGCCGGGGCGAACACGCTGGTGCTGCAACTGGACGAGGCGCGGGTGCGCGAGGGACTTGTGGTGCGGTCGGGGGACGTGTCGTTTTTGAGCCACTGATCGCGCGTCGGCCGGGATCGCGCGCGTTTGCGGCCGACGCCCGCGCGTGGCCCGGCGGTCACGGGAGTTCGTAGACCTCGACCAACGCGACGCCGGTCGTCGCGTTGGCGCCGCGGACCTGCGCGGAGTAGGCGCCGGCGGGCAGCGTGAGGATCAACACGGCGTCTTTGCTGCCGATCGGGAGGAAGAAGGCCCCGACGGTGGCGGCGGAACTTTGGAGATCGGAGGTGCCGGGCCAGTTGTCGTTTTCGGCGATTTTTTCGGCGCCGCGATAAATTTCGAGCAGGGGATCGGCGAGGGTTCCGGCGACGCCGAACGAGGCGAGGGTGGGCCCGATGGCGCGGATCAGAAGGGTTTTGGGCGTGGTTCCGGCGAGGGCAAAACCGGCGATGAGGATGTCGCCCCCGGTGCCGACGCGCGTGCGGGCGGAGAGGTTGGTGAAGCGCAGCGAGAGGTCGGTGTAGGCGTCCGAGGCGTCGTAGATTTCGGCGAGCGCCACGCCGGTGCCGGCCCCGGCGACCTGGGCGGAGTAGCTGCCGGCGGCGAGCGATTGGATCAGCGCGGCGTCTTTGCTCGTCGGTCCCGACAGGGCAAAGGCGCCGATGCGTGAGCCGTAGAGGGAGACGGCCGCGTTGCCGGACCAGTCGTCGTTGGAGACGGTCAGGGTCGGTCCGCTGAAAAGATCGAGGCGGGGATCGGCGAGGGTGCCGGTGACGCCGAACACCGCGAGGGTGGGACCGACGGCGCGCAGGAGCAGGCGTTGCGGAGTGCCCTGGCCGCCGGCCAAAGTGAAGCCGACGATGAGGGTCTCGGAGCCGGTGCCGGCGAGGCTGCGGATGGCGAGGTTGAAGAGATGGCCGGCGGTGGAGACGGGGGCCACGAACAAGGTCGCGGGCGCGCTCGTGGCGGAACCGAAGGCATTCGTGACCGTCACGGTGTAGTTGCCGGCGTCGGACGCGGCCACGCGCGGCAGCGTGAGGGTCGCGGTCGGGTTGTTCGTCGCGACGGTGCCGGACGCGCCGGCGAGGGGGATCCCGTTGCGTGACCAGCGGTAGGTGGTGGGCGCGGTGCCCGAGACGGTGGCGGTGAACGTGGCCTCGAAACCGACGGCGGCGGTGGTGCTGGCAGGCGGCGAGGCAATGGCGGCGGGGGTGTTCGGGAGGGCGACGGCGAGGGTGGCGTCGGCGCTGGTGACGGAGCCGCCGGCGTTGCGCACGACGACGGAGTAGGCGCCGGCGTCGGTCAGTTGGACGTCGGTGAGCGTCAGGGTTTCGCTGACGGTGGCGAGGCCGAGGTGGGTGCCGTCTTTGCGCCATTGATAGGTGCGCGGTGTGGACCCGCTGGCCGCCACGGTGAACGAGACGCTTTGGCCGGTGCGGGTGCTGACGGGGGAAGGTTGGCGCGTGATGGTGGGCGCGACGGCGCGGGTGGTGACGGTGAGGTTCATCGCACTGGTGACGGAGCCGCGGCCGTTGGAGACGGTGACGGTCCACTGGCCGGAGTGGGCGACGGTGACATTGGCCAGAGTCCACTGGGCGGTGGTTGCGCTCTGCACGACGCCGTTGCGGGCCCATTGGTAGGCGAAAGGACCGGTGCCGGACGCCGCGACGGCAAAGTCGACGTTGTCACCCTCGACGGGAAATTGGTCGGCGAGGGCCAGCAAAATGGCCGGGGCAAGGGGGGCCGAGGTGCCGGCGGTGGAGGCGTAGAGAAAGGCGGCGCCGTCGCGGTCGTCCGCCGTGAGGGCGTCGAGGTTGCCCGCGCGGCTGTTCATGATGGCGGAGACGGACTGGCCGGCGACGTCGGGGTGGTCGAGACCGACGAGGTGGCCGAACTCGTGGAGGGCGGTACGGGAAAATTCCGCGTTGTTCGCGCCGGCGCGCAGGGGACCGCGGTAGGAGTCCCAGCGAAAGCGGCTGTTGAAGAGCACGTCGCCCTCGATGCGGCGGCCGCCGAGGGTCCAGATGGTCGTGACCGCCAGGGTGTCGGTGCCGAAGGTCCGGCCGAAGATGGTGGAGGAGAAAAGGACGTTGTTGACGCGGTTGCCGTCGCCGACGCTGACGGAGGAATCGGGGACGGTCGTGAACTGGGAGCGCGCCATCTGGCTGTTCCATTCGGCCAGCATATCGGTGGCGGCAGTGTTCCAGGTCTTGCCGTCCGAGAGCGTCGTGCCGGGGCCGAGCTGGAGATGCATGACGATGTTGCCGTCGGGCCAGACGGGGCTGCCGGCGAGCGGCACGTAGGCGAGGAGGCGCGGGGCGGCGGCCAGCAGCAGACCGCCGACGAGCGCGAGAAGTCGCGCGGGCAGGGGGCGGGAGAAACAGCGCATGGTGCGATCCGGGCGCGCCGTCACGGCGTGGCGGTGAGCACGGCCTCCTGGCGGATCAGCGCGGAAAACGCCGCCGGCGTGAGGGGGGCGGCGCGCAGGGGCGCGAGGCGGGCCTCGAGGGCGGGGGACGCGAGCGGGAGCGCGATTTCGTCGGTGGACGCGAGGGGCGCGCCGTTGTCGCGGGCGACGAACTCGGCGCCGGTCGTGGGGTGACGCTGGATACGGTAGCGGCCGAACATCATGGCGACGAGCGGGCAGATCTGGCCGCCGGTTTGGTCGACGAAGAGGAGTTCGGTCTGGCCGACGGAAAAGCGGGGCATGCCGACGACGTCCATCGTGAGTTCGCCGACGCTACCGCCGAGAAATTCGAGGGTGACGGTGGCTGCGGCGGGCACCGTGCCCTTCAAGACTTCCTGAACGCGGAAGGTAACGTAGGTGAAGATCGCGCGGTTGTCGGCCCGGGTGACGAGTTCGGTGCGAATGGCGGTGACCTCCCCGCGGAAGATGGTGCCGGCGCGCGAGGTGAGTTGGGGAAAGGTGGGCGGTGTGACGGACGTGGCGCGGAGGGGCGCCGGGGCGAAGCCGAGCGCCAGCGCGAAGAAGAGCAGCAGAGTGCGAGCCATGGCGGTGAGACGGCGGAAGGAAGCGAACCGGCCGGAGAACTCAAGCGGACGGCGGAGCGACGGGGGTGCCGGCGAGAATCTTGTGACCGTCGTGCTGCCAGTGGTAGAGGAGCGGGGCTTTGGTGCGGTCGAGGTGCTTGAAGAGCGCGGGATCGGTGCGCTTGGGGAGTTCGAGTTCGGCGAGGCCGGAGGAATCACAGTTGAGGAGACGCACGTAGGGCTTGAAATGTTCCGGGCGGCCGATGACGCGGGCGAGGTCGGCCGGCGGCGAGGGCGCGTCGCGGAGGCGGTCCAGGGCGAGGAAGGCGTAGGGGAGGCTGCGGAGGTCGATGCCGGCGCGCTGGCCGAATTTCACCCAGTCGGGGTTGGCGAAGATTTCCGAGGGCGGCGGGGCGAAGTGGTGGCACCAGTCGCGGGTGTTGCCGGGGGCGAAAATGGGGCAGGCGTGCTGGTGGGTGCAGGGGGCGACGACGCGGAAGGAGGGGAGAAGTTGTTCGCGGAGGGCGCCGAGGTGGCGGCTGACGGCGTGGGTGCCGGGTTCGACCCAGAGCACGGCCTCGGCGCGCGCGACGAGGGCGAGGAGCGAGGCGAGGGCGTCGGGCGGGAGTTCGTTGAGGACGTGGCTGATCAGGAGGAGCCCGATGGGTTCGGACGAAGCGAGGAGGCCGGGAGTGGCGGCGGCGACGCGCAGGGCGGGGAACTCGGTCTGGGCGGCGGTGGCGGCGTAGTCGGTGGCGAGGGGCGAGTGATCCCAGACCGTGAGGGCGTCGAAATTTTCCGCGCCGAAAAATGAGATCACGCGGCGGGCGGCGACGCCGCTGCCGCAGCCCCAATCGAAGACGGAGCGGGTGGCGGGGGCGGGCCGCCAGGCGCGGAGCCGGAGTTCGCGGAGGACGTGGTCCCATTTCCAGCCGATGCGCTCGCCGTAGGTGAAATCGTAGCTGGCGAGGTCGGAGGGCGTTTCCCAGTAAAGACCGGCGGCCGCGCCGGGCGTGCTGGAGAGGAATTTTTGGCGGAGGCGGTCGAGCGCGGGCCAGTCGAGGTCGGTCCAGGTCATGGGTGGGCCGCAAAGAGGCACAAAAAGGCCGGAAAAAGGAAGCCTGCGTTTGGGGACGGTGGAGGCGTCCCGCGTGGCGGAGAGGGGCGGTCCGCGCCGACCGCGCGATTTCAGACCCGAGCGGGCGCTGGGGCTGGACCGAAGGTGAAACGCGTGGGGGCGGGCCGTTGGCGGCGGTGATCGCGGCGCGGCGCGCGCTGCGACCCGCGCGGGCGAACTCGGCCAGACGAGGCGCAACGCGAGGGCTTCGCGGAAGCGGACGGGGGCCGGGCGGACCGAAGGAGGTGCGCAGGCGAGGAGCGCACGTCCGCTTTATCGACCAGGGGCCGAGGCCGGTTTACGCCGTGGTCGGGTCGGCGAGGGTGGCGCCGAGCGGTACGTGGCGGCCGCGCGCGGCTTTTTGGAGGGCCGCGGTGTCGGGGTGACGGAGCGCGAGCCACGCGTTCCACGGGCGTTTGAATTCGCCGCGGTGTGGGGCGGGGAGCCCGGCGGCGATTATGGGGGCGCATTTGCGGAACGAGTTTTCGCTGGTGATCGCGATCAGCGCGGAGGCCGGATTGTGGACGCGGCGCAGCCTGCGACAGAGGGGGCGGGCAGGCGTTCGTCGCGGGCGAATTGCTTGCGGCGGGCCTGGGGCTGCTGAGTCCTGAGGCAGGTGCTGAAGCAGGTGCTGAGGAGGATCACGGGTCGGGAGACCTGGGGCTCATACCGACGGCTGTGGTGTTCTGGACTTGGTAGGGCTGCCGCTTGTCGGCAGGCCGCGGATCCGCAGACCGCGGCTCGGCGGCGAGCGCGGGCCGTGCCACGACGGCGAGTGGGTCAAGCGGATCGGAGGAGCCCGGCGAAGGTGCCTGACCGCCCCGCGGGTGGAACGGATCCGGAGACGGAACCGCAACGCGGGCGCAGCCATTGGCTTTCGATGGGAGCGACGGCCCGTGCGGGCCGCGAAGAACGCGGGCAGATCAGGCGTCGAGCGGGAAACCGAGGTGCTGGGCGAGGCGTTGGGTGCGGATGCCGTAGAAGGCGGCGAAGGCACGGATGCGCTGGGCGGTGGCGTCGTCGGGTGTGCCGGGCGGGCGCGTGCGGATCGCGGAGATCATGAGGTTCTTCGCGGTGTGTTCGGTGGAGACGAACTCGAAGACTTTCGTTTTGTAGCCGGCCCATTCGAGGAGTTGGGCGCGGAGGGCGTCGGTGACGAACTCGGACTGGCGTTCCTGGAAGATGCCGTGGCGCAGGGCGTCGGCGAGGACGGGGGGCGCGGAGAGTTGCGGGCGGAGTTCCTTTTGACAGCAGGGCGAGACGACGAGGAGGCGGGCGCCGGCGGCGAGACCGCGGGCGAGGGCGTCGTCGGTGGCGGTGTCGCAGGCGTGGAGGGCGATGAGGAGGTCGCAGGCGTCGAGGGGTGTTTCGGTGATGGAGCCGGCGCGGAAGGTGAGGCGCTGGGCGAGGCCGTGTTGCGCGGCGACGCGGTTGCAGAGGGTGACGAGTTCGGGGCGGGCGTCGACGCCGGTGACGTGGGCGCGGTCGGCGAGGAGGGCGGCGACGGCGAAGGTGAGGTAGCCTTTGCCGCTGCCCATGTCGACCACGCGGAGCGGCGGGCGCTGAGAGCCGGGAGCCGAGATCGGCGCGCCGGAATCTTGCGACGGGGAATTGGAGGAAAGCGCGGGCCCGTCGGGGAAGGCTTCGGTGACGAGGTGGGAGAGGAGTTCGGCGAATTTTTGGATCTGGCGGAATTTGTCGGCCATGCCGTCGCGGGGCTGTCCGCGATTAGTGGTGACGCCGAGGGAATCGAGCCACGGGGCATCGGCGGGGATGAGGTGGTGCTTGGGGGCGTTGTGGGCGGGCGGGGGCAGTGGGGTGGAGGTGCCGGAGGCGGAAAGCGGGTTGGCTTTCACGCGGAGGCGCGCGGTGCCGTCGGGTTGGGTTTCGAACTGGGCGGTGTGCGTGGCGGTGAACAGGTGGGCGTCGAGGAAGTCGCGGCCGAGCGCGGCCTCGACGAGGGCGAGGGCTTCGGCGGGCGAATGGTTTTTCGTGACGTCGCGCGTGGCGTGGCGCCAGACGAAGGTGAGGCTCGGGCCGGTCTTGAGGGCGACGGGGCGGACGAAGACGTTTTGGAGTGTGGGGTCGGTGCGCGCGAGGGCGGGCGCGGGTTTGCCGAGGGTGAGTTTGACCAGCGTGCCGTCGGTGAGGGCGGAGCGCAGGAGAGGGAGGAAGCGGTCGAGGGCGGTCGGTTGGGACATGGAAAGGTGGGCCGCGACAGGGCGGCAACGGGCAGCGTGGACAAGCGGCCGGCGAAGGCGAGCTATGCGCGAAACACGGGCAATGGCGGACTACTTCAGCGAGGACGGCGGGAGATAGAAATCGAGCGGGGTGCGGCGCCAGACCTGACCGGTGGCGGCGCGTTGGGCGGGGTCGGTGAAGTGGTATTCGTAGCGGACGACGCGGAGGTGGCGGGGCGGTGTGGCCGGGAAGGGATTGCGCGCGAGGAGGGCGAGGACCTCGGGTGTGCCGCGGAGGAGGTGTTCGCCGAGGGACAGGACCCAGCGGTTTTGCGCGGGTGAGCCGAGGGCGGCGAACCAGAGTTGCCAGTCGAGACGCGGTTGGTGCGGGGCGACCCAGGAGGGTGCGCGGGCGAGGTCGCCGGGCTTGTGCGGAAATTCGTAGGCCAACCAGGTGCGGGTGTCGTCGCTGCCCTCGAAAATGAGTTCGGTGCGCGGATTGGTCATGACGGCGAAGAGGCCGTAGCGGTTCAAGGACCGGTAGGGCGCGAGGGCGGTGGCGACGGGGTTGAAGCCGGGGATCGGGCCGAGTCCGCGGATGAGAGCGGGGAGGGTGTCGAGCGTGGTGTAGAGCAGGACGAAAATGGCGAAGACGCGGACGGACCAACGGTGCCAGCGCCGAGGAGTGCCCGGCGTAAGCGACGGCGCGGGCGCCGACCCAGTGTCACGTAATACGTGACACTGGGTTAAATATCCTGGGTAGACTCTGTCACGTAATACGTGACAAAGGTGTCGGACGCGGCGGGGGAGGAGGCGGGGGTGGGAGGCGAGGGCGGTGTCGTCGAGGCAGAGGAGGCAGAGGGCGGCGGTGAGGAAGTTGAAGTAGGTGTAGTTGCCGGTGAGGGCGATGAGGAGCATGAGCGTCAGCGTGAGGAGGGCGGCGCGGTGCCGGAGGGCGCGGGGGGCGAAGAAGAAGAAGGGCACGATGAGCTCGACGGTGAACAGGCCGGCGCAGGCGGCGCGGTGGAGCCAGGCGGGGAGCTGGTGCGCGTAGTAGGCGAGCGGGGTGGGCAGGGGCTGGGTTTCGTAGTGAAACGTGAGGGCGGTGAGGTCGCGCCACGCGAGATCGCCGCTGAGGAGTTTGACGGCGCCGGAGAGCAGCATCAGGCGGAAGAGCAGCCAGACCAGGAGCAAGCGGGCGAGACGGGGCGGTTCGTGCGATGGGGTGTGCCAGAGCGGGACGAGACGCCAGGGGGCGAGAAAAACGGCGAGGAGGGTGGTTTCGAGGAGGAGCGCGTCCCACTGGAAGTTGAAAAAAATCTGGCCGGCGCCGCAGAGGGAGAGGTAACAGGCCCAGAGTCCGAGGAGGGCGGGGGCGGGGGCGATGCCGGCGAAGAGGAGGAGCGAGAGAGCGACGCCGGCGGCGCAGAGGGCGGTGAGCGCGGCGGGGCCGGCGCCGATGAACCAGCAGAGTGAAGGGAGTTGGTCGCGGGCTTCGGCGGGGCCGAGTTGGCGGAGCACGGCGTCGAAGAACGGCTGCGCCGGAAGCAGGCCGTGCGGTCCGATCAGGCCGGCGAGTTGGGTCCACGCGGACGCGAACGCGACGAGGTGGACGACGGCGAGGAGGCGGAGGAAGAGCGACGCCGAGAGGGCAAAACGGGACGGGGCGGGGCTCATCGGATTCGGGCCGCGAACAAGTCAGACGCCACGAGGCGAAACCGGAGTCGGAGAGACCGCGGCCCGGCTCACGGAGCGATCACGGGAGGAACTCGGTCGTGAAGGCGGTGGCGGGGGTGAGTTTGCCCTTGGGGAGGAGACCGAGGTCCTCGAGTTGGGCGATTTGGGTCGCGTACCGGGAAGCGTCGAGGCGGCCGATATTTTTCGGACCCCCGGTCGCGTCGCGACCGGTGACGAGTTTTTCGTCGATGATCGCCTGGCGCGAGAAGGCGAGGAACGCGTCGGTGTTGGGGGCGTGGGCTTTTTTCAGGGCGGTGTGTGCCGGGGTCGGATCGCCCGTGAGGTAGTCGTGCCAGCCGCGCAGGTAGGCGCGCGTGAAAGCGCGGAGTTCGGCGGGGTGGTCGCGGGCGAATTTTTTATTGGTGATCAGCACGGCGTAGGCGCGGAAGCCGGCGTCCCAGGTGGAGAGGAAGCGCGGGGGTTTGCCGCCGGCCTCGGTGATGTGGTGGGGTTCGGCGATGAAGTAGCCCTGCTGGAGCGCCTGCTTGTTGCCGAGGAAGGCGGTCACGGAGAAATTCTGCGGGACCACGTTGAGCTTCAGACGGTATTTTTCCTGGAGAAACGTGAGAAAGGGCCAGCCGGGACGGGCGATGATCGTCCGGCCGTTGAGGTCGGCGAAGGTGCGGACGGGGCTGTCGGCGTGGACGAGCAAGCCGGAGGGATCGTCTTGGAAGACGGCGGCGAATTGCACGAACGGGAGGCCCTCGGCCTGTTGAAGCAGCGTGGTGGTGGAGTCGGCCTGGGCGATGTCGACCTTGCCGGTGGCGACGCTGGGCATGACCTGCGCGCCGGGGCCGCCGGGGAGGAGCGTGACGTCGAGGCCCTCTTCGCGAAAGAAGCCGCGGGCGAGGGCCTGGTAGAGTCCGCCGTGTTCGGGCTCGGGGACCCAGTCGAGTTGGACGGAGATTTTGGTGAGGGGCGCGGTGGCGGCGGTGACGGAGAGGTGGAGCGCGAAGAGCGGAACGGCGAGCGCGGGAAGCAGCCGGGGGAGGACGGAGGCGAGCGGACGGCGGGTGAGGCGGATCATGGGAAAACTATTGGTCGGTCGTTTCGTAGGAATCGTGCCATTTGTGGAGGGCGAGCCAGCTGAGGGAGAGGACGCCGGCGGTGAAGATGAAGCCGAGGACGCAGGTGGTGGCGGCGGTGGCGAAGAGCGCGGCGTATTTGGCCTGGCTGGAATAGATGATGGCCTGGAAGCCGAGGCCGCCGCCGTCGCCGGCGGAGCTGCCGGCGGTGTAGTCGCCGACGAGGGCGCCGATGGGGGCGAGCGTGGCCGAGATGCGAAGCCCGGTGAAGAAATAGGGGAGCGCGGCCGGAACGCGGAGATGGAGGAGTTGTTGAAGGCGGCTCGTGCGCCACATGGCGAAGAGTTCGACGAGGTTGCGGTCGGTGGAGACGAGGCCCTGGGTGGTGTTTACGACGAGCGGGAAAAAGCAGATGAGAAACGTGATGATCGTGACGCTCTTGAGGCCGGCGCCGACCCAGATGACGAGGATGGGGGCGAAGACGATCACGGGGGTCATCTGCAGGATCATCAGGTAGGGGTAGAGGCCGATGCGCACGAGGGGCGAGAGGGAGAGGGCAAGGGCGAAGACGAAGCTGACGACGACGGCGAGGGCGAAGCCGAGGAGGGCGCCCTCGGTGGTGTTGAGCGCGGCGCGCGCGAGGGCATCAGCGTTGGTGCGGAAGGCCTCGAGGATCGCGACGGGAGTGGGGAGGAGGAAGCGGAGGTCCTCCGCGAGCAGCGCGTGGACACCATACCACAGGGCGAGGACGAGAGCGCCGGTGGCCGCGGGCAGGAAAATGGATTGGAGGCGACGGGACATGCGCGGTCAGACGGTGATGGTCTCGACGGAGCGGAGAATCCGGGAGACGTCGGTGACGAGGTCGTGGTAGGGGCGGGAGAGGCGGGTTTCCTCGGTGCGCGGGTAAGGGAAGGGGACGGGGATTTCGGTGTGAACGTGTCCGGGGTTGGCCGACATCACGCAAATGCGGTTGGACAGAAACACGGCTTCGGCGACGGAGTGGGTGACGAAAAAAGCGGTCCAGGCGTGGCGTTCGCGGATGGCGAGGAGTTCCTCGTTGAGGTGCTCGCGGGTCATCTCGTCGAGGGCGCCGAAGGGTTCGTCGAGGAGGAGGATTTTGGGGGAGAGGGCGAGGGCGCGGGCGATGGACACGCGCATTTTCTGGCCGCCGGAAAGTTGGCGCGGATACGCGTCGGCTTTTTCGGGGAGGCGGACGAGATCGAGGACGCGGCGGCGGGTGGCGGTGCGTTCGGCGGGCGCAATGCCGCGCAGGGAGAGCGGGAGTTCGATATTGGCGGCCACCGTCAGCCACGGGAGGAGGGTCGGCTCCTGAAAGACGAACGCGAGGTCGGCGGCGGCGGCATCCGGCGAGCGGCCGTCGACGGTGAGGGCGCCGGAGGTGAGCGGGGTGAGTCCGGCGATGAGGCGGAGCAACGTGGATTTGCCGCAGCCGCTGGGGCCGATGAGGGAAACGAAATCACCGGGCTGTGCGGCGAAGCTGACGCGGTCGAGCACGAGCGGACCGTCGCCGAAGCGTTTGAGGACCTCCTGGAGTTCGACGATGGGCGGCGGCACGGGCATGGATGGGGCGCCAACGTGGAGTGACGTGCGGCGCGGAGCAAGTGCCGGAGGCAAGATGACGGACGGGCGGCGGAGGGAGCGGATACGCGCGGCGCGCAGGCGCGCCGGGTGACGCGCGAGTGCAGACCAGCATTCCCAACGAAACAGACTCAAACCCACGGGCGGGGACGACCGTGCCACGCCAATCCGGAGGTCCAGAAATCGACGGACGTTGGTCGCCCTTGGGCGGGGGCGTCGGCGGGCGGGCGGTTTGCAGGCACGGCGGCGGTGCGCCGGGGGTGGGCGAACCGCGGCGCGGGCGAGACGCTGATATCCACATCCTTTGGTTTTTAGACGGTAGGCCCGGCCGGTGGCCGGGTTGCCCGCCCGCCGGGCGCGCCGACAAAGGCAAAGTCTGCAGCATACGGGACGTTGGTCTCAGCCGGACAGTGCACACGGCACTTGGGCAAACCTCGTGCACGGCGGGCACGGAGCCCAGCCCACAGCGCGCCCAGAACGGACAGGGGGGTTGGCTTCGTGACCGCGGTTCGGAACTCGATGCGCTGAGTGAAAAAAAATTACGCCGGAAAGCGTGCGTGATGTGGGCTACGGGAGGGCGGCCTGAAAAATGCGGACGGTGTGGGCGGGGGGACGGGGGGATTTGGCGGGATCGAACTGGTCCCAGCCGGCGTTGGCGATGAAGGTGGGGCGGCCGTTGACGAGCGTGACGAGAGCGAGGTCGTCCAAGTGCGGAAGGGCGGCGGCGAGCACGGTGACGCCGGTTACCGTGGCGAGGTCGGGGGTGAGGGCGATGCGGACGAGGCGTTGGGGCGAGACGCCGTTTTGCACGGCGAAGAGGCCGTCGGGGGCCGGAGCGAGGCCGTCAAGGCCGAGCAGCGTGGCGTGGGGTGGCGGGGCGAGGGCGCGCACGACCGGGGCGGAGTCGGAGAGGTCGATGGCGAAGAGGCCGTTGGCGTAGTCGGCGACGAGGAGCGTGCGGTGGGTGAGGACGAGGCCTTGGAGGGAAACGAATCCGGGATACTCGACGAGTTTGTCCATTTCCTCCGCACCGGGAAGGTAGCGCCAGATGATGGGTGCACTGCTGTCGGTGGCGTAAATGGTGCCGTCGGGGGCGACGAGGAGATCGCCGAGCACATGATCGCGGCCGTCGGCGGGGACGTCGACGACGCGGCGGAGTTCGCCGGTGACGAGGCTGAAGGCGGCGAGGGCGGCGTGGCCTTTCTGGTCCTTGGTGAAACCGCTCATCTCGGGGACGGCGGCGGTGGCGGCCCAGAGCGTCTGACGGCTTTCGTCGAGGGCGAGGCCGAAAACGCCGAGGAGTTCTTCGTCCTCGGCGCTGTAGCGGGTGACGCGGCCGTCGCGGTCGCGGCGCCAGATGCAGCGTTGGTGAACATCGCCGAGAAAGATGTCGCCGGTGCGGTCGCGAAAAGCGAGGCCCTCGATAATGCCGGCGCGGCCGGGGAGTTCGACGAGCAGGTCGGCCTGGCCCTGCGGCTCGCGATTGGCGGCGAGCGCGGTGCGGACGGCGTTGAAGGCCGGGGTGCCCTGGAGGGAGGCGAAGTCGGGATCGCGTTCCACGGCCGTCGCGACGCCGAGGGCGGCGAGACGGCGCAAGGTGGCGAGGGCCTCGTCGGGGCGGTCGGTGAGGGCCTGCGTGGCAGCGAGGTTGTGCAGGTAACGCGGGGAATCGGGGCGCAGGGCGAGGGCGGCGGCGAAGGCGTCGCGGGCGGCGGCGAAGTCTTTCTTTTGATAGGCGGCTTCGGCGGTGCGGCGGAGGGCGGGGTGCGCGGCGGAGTCGGCGGCGGGTTGGGCGAAGGAGGAGAGGGGGAGGAGGAGCGACGCGGACAGGAGGCGGAAACAGGCGGGGCGCATGGGAGGAGAAGGTGGCGCGTTTCCGGTGGGGCGCAGCAAGATTGTGGGGCGCAAAAAAGGGGCGCAGTGGAAACTGCGCCCCGGGGGAAAGGGAGGGGACCGGGCGAGGCTTACTCGTAGCGGAGGGCGTCGATGGGGTCGAGTTGGGCGGCTTTGTAGGCCGGGTAGAAGCCGGAGACGATGCCGACGACGGCGCTGCCGGCGACGGAGATGCCGATCCAGAGGGTGGGCACGAGGACGGGCCACCCGTTGTAGTACGAGAGCAGTTGAGACCCCCCGACGCCGACGCACACGCCGATCAGGCCGCCGAGGGAGCTGAGGAGAATGGCTTCGATGAGGAATTGGGTGAGGACGTCGCGGCCGTGGGCGCCGATGGCGAGGCGGATGCCGATCTCGCGGGTGCGTTCGGTGACGGAGACGAGCATGATATTCATGATGCCGATACCGCCGACGATGAGGGAGACGCCGGCGATGCCGGCGAGGAGGCCGGTCATGGTCTTGGCGGTGGCGGTGGCCGCGGTGGCGAGTTCTTCCTGGGTGCGGACGGTGAAGTCGGGTTCGCGGCCGCGGCGACGCTGGGTGAGAAGGTCTTCGACGGCGAGTTTGACCGAGGCGATGTCGTTGGCTTCGGCGGCCTGGATGCGGATCATGCTGATGTTGGTGCGGCGCGAGACCCGGCGCATGTGCGAGGTGTAGGGGATGAGGACGACATCGTCTTCATCGGAACCGAAGATGCTGAAGCCTTTGGGCGAGAGGACGCCGAGAATGCGGAACGGGAGATTGCGAATGCGGAGGGTCTGGCCGATCGGGTCTTCGTTGGGGAAAACTTGATCGGCGACGGTCTTGCCGATGACGCAGACTTTGGCGAGCGATTTGATTTCCTGGTCGGTGAACATCGCGCCGGAGGCCATGGGCCAGTTCCGGACGTAGGGGTAGTCGGGGCCGACGCCGTTGACGTTGGTGTTCCAGTTGAGGCCGTTGGCGAGAATCTGGCTGCGGTCGCGCACTTCGGGGCTGAGGCCGTCGATGCCCTTCACGTCGGCGAGGATGGCGTCGGCGTCTTCGGGGGTAAGGGAGGTTGAGCTGCCGAAGCCGCCGCGCGTGCCGCCGCTGGAAAAACTGCCGGGCATGACGGTGATGAGGTTTTGGCCGAGGGAGGCGACCTGGGCCTCGACCTGGGCTTTCGCGCCGTTGCCGATGCTGACCATGGTGATGACGGCGGCGACGCCGATGATCATGCCCAGGGCGGTGAGCATCGAGCGCATGGTGTTGCGGCGGAGGGCGCGAAGGGCGACGCGGAGGGTGTTGGTGAATCTCATGGCGGGACGGCCTCAGGCGTGGGCGGCGGTGGTGAGCTTGGCGGCGGTCTCGGCTTGCTTGAGGCGTTTCATCTCTTCGGCCGCGATGGAACGGTTTTCGACCGGGGCGTCACGGACGACGACGCCGTCGCGCAAGATCAGGTTGCGTTTGCAGTAGTGCGCGACGTCGAGTTCGTGGGTGACCATGACGATGGTGATGCCCTGGTCGTTGAGTTTTTGGAAAACGCCCATGACTTCGACGGAGGTTTTCGAGGCGAGATTGCCGGTGGGTTCGTCGGCGAGGAGGACTGGGGGGGAGTTGACGAGGCCGCGGGCGATGGCGACGCGCGGCTGTTGGCCGCCCGAGAGCTGGTTGGGCATGTGATCGGCGCGGTTGGCGAGGCCGACGATTTCGAGGCAGTGCATGGCGCGCTCGCGGATTTCGTCGGAGGAGGCCTTGCGGTGGCGGCCGTAGAGCATGGGGAGCTCGACGTTCTCGAGGGCGGTGGTGCGGGCGAGGAGGTTGAAGCCCTGGAAGACGAAACCGAGCTTTTGGTTGCGGAGATCGGCGAGTTCGTTGCGGTCGAGTTTGTCGATATCGATACCGTCGAGGAGGTAGGTGCCCTTGGTCTGCCGGTCGAGACAGCCCAGCATGTTCATGAGGGTGGATTTGCCGGAGCCGCTGGCACCCATGAGAGCGATGAACTCGCCCCGGTGGATATCGAGGCTCACCCCACGCACGGCGTGCACCGGGACTTCGCCGGACTCATAGATTTTATGGATGTCCTTAATTTGGACGACGAGAGAGGACATGGGAGGAGATTCCGGCCGAAATTGGCGCGCCTTAGCGCGGGCCGCGCGACGAGCTACCCATGCTGCTGCGGCCGCTGAAGGGGTTCGAGGCGCCGGGGGGCGCGCCGGCGGCAGCCGGAGCGGCGCCGGGCATGATGACGCCGGTGATGATGGTCTCGCCCTCGGCGAGGCCTTCGAGAACTTCGGTCGTAAAGCCATCGGAGACCCCGAGCTTGGCCATGACCTGGGTGACCCGCTTGTCTTTGTCGGCCGCGGCCGGATCGACGAACTTGTAGAGCGAACGGGTGACGACGGTGCTGTTGAAGCCGCGGTCGCCGCCGGGGCCGCTCGGGCGGGCGCCGCCGCCGGTGCGACCGCTGTCGCCGCCCTTGCCGCCCTTGCGGGCACCGGGGGTCGCGAGGCGGGCGGCGATGAGATCGGGATCGAGGCCTTTGCCCTTGGCGAGGAGTTTCGCCTTTTCGATCTGCTCGGGGGAGGCCGGGGTGCCGCGCTCGAAGCCGATTTCGCGCATGATCGCCATGGTGGCCGTCATGCGTTCGTCATCGGTCATGGTGGAGGAGGCGCCGGATTTTTCGCCGGTTTTGGCCGCGCCCGGAGCGGCGGCGGGGGCGGGGGCGGCGGCGAGTACGTCTTGCGGGACGCGGACCCGGAGGGCGCCGTTGGCGATCCGGAGGACATTGGGGCGTTGTTGAACGATAATGGAGACGTTGGCGGTCATGCCGGGCTTGAGCTTGGAGTCGTCGTTGTTGACATCGATGATGGTGGCGTAGGAGACGACGCTTTGGCTGACGCTGGCGGCGTTGCGGACCATGCGGACAGTGCCCGCGAAGGTGCGGTTGGGAAAGGCGTCGACGGTGAACTTGACCTCCTGGCCCTCGGCGATGCTGCCGATGTCGGCTTCGGCGACGGCGGCGTTGATCTGCATTTTGGTGAGATCGTTGACGAGGGTGAAGAGGACGGGGGCGTTCATGCTGGCGTTGACGGTGCGGCCTTTGTCGGTCTTGCGGTCGAGGACCATGCCGTCGATCGGGGCGATGATGGTGCAGCGCGAGAGGTCGAGCTTGGCGTTTTCGACGGCGGCGGTGCGGGTGAGCATCGTGGCGTTGGATTGCGCGAGCTGGGCCTCGGCGCTGTCGAGTTCCGACTGGGAAACGAGTTTCTTGGAGGCGAGATCGCGGGTGCGGTCGGCCCCGAGTTGGAGGAGGCGGTTAGTGGCTTTGGTGGACTCGAGATCGGCTTCGGCCTGTTTGAGGCGTTGGGTGGGGGTGGCCTCATCGATGCGGGCGAGGATATCGCCGGCTTTGACCTTGGAGTTGTAGTCGACGAACACTTCTTTGATCTGGCCGGAAACCTGGGCGCCAATGTCGACGGTGACGACGGGCTGGAGATCGCCGGTGGCCGTAACGGTTTGGATGATGTCGCCGCGGGAGACCTTCGTCACCTGGAATTCGGGCGCTTTGTCGGTCTTGGTATTGAAGTAATACCAAGCGCCGGCGGAGGCGCCGCCGAGGAGGAGGGCGAGAATGACGATACCACCGTAGCTTTTCGATTTGGCCATGAGGGGAGAGGGGAGGGGCGATTAAAGGAAGGGAGGAAGGGAGGGGGGAAATCAGGTCGGCGCAATGAAACTCTCGCGAAACTGGGCGGGCGGGAAACAGGCAGTGCGCGGTTCGGATAGACGCGGGGGTTTCCGAAAGGTGACGGAAATATTTCCCCCGCTGTTCGGCGGCGCAAGCGGCCGCGGGAAAAAGGGATTGCCAGTGTCATATCGCGAGCGTTGCCTGCGCGGGTCGTGCGGTTGCGCGGCGTTTTTCCCATGCCTCTCCCCTCTGTATGGAATGGTCTTTCTTGCTCCCGCGCCGGCCGTCAGCTGGCGCTTTTTTCGGTCTGGGCGTGGCCGTGGCTGGGTGTTTGTGGCGGGCTCCGCGGGCAAGTCGCCACGTCGCCGGTCGAGGGGCTGCGCGAAGCGAGTCCGCGCGTGCACGCGATCGTTGGGGCGCGCGTGGTGCCGGCGCCGGGCGTGGTGATTGAACGCGGCACGGTGGTGCTGCGGGACGGCCTGATTGTGGCGGTGGGGGCCGAGGCGGCGGTGAAGATTCCGGCGGACGCGCGGGTGTGGACCGCGGAGGGCAAAACCCTTTACGCCGGTTTTATCGAGCCGTTGTCGGAGGTGCATCTGCCGGCGGCGTTGAAGGCGGCGGGGCCGGAGAGTGAGAGCGGTGGCGGCGGAGGTGGGGGGCGCGGGGCGCGGGCGGTGGCGACAGCGGCGGAAACGCTGGCCCCGGCGGCGGCGGCCCGGTCGTGGAACGCGCGGGTCACACCGGAGCGGGAGGCGGCGAAGGTGCTGGTGGCCGACGACAAGGGGGCGGCAGCGCTGCGGGAGCTGGGCTTTGCGACGGCCGTGGTGGTGCCGGGCCGCGGGGTGTTTCGCGGGGAGAGCGCGCTGGTGAGTCTGAGCGGCCGGGCGCCGACGGCGTCGTTGGTGCGCGCCCGCCTCGCGCAACACGTGGCGTTCGAGCAGGGCGGGTTTCGCGAGAACAGCTATCCGAGTTCGCTGATGGGCAGCATCGCGCTGGTGCGGCAGACGTTGCTCGACGCGCAATGGCTGCGCGCGGCGACGGAGGCCTACGCGAAGCAGCCGGCGGCGGGCGCACAGCGGCCCGAGACCAATGCGTCGCTCGAGGCCCTCGCGGCCGTGGTCGCAGGCGCGGCGCCGGTGGTGATGGAGGCGGCGGACGAATTGGATTTGTTGCGCGCCCAGAAAATCGCGGACGAGTTCGCGTTGAAACTGATCTTGCGCGGCCGCGGCACGGAATACCGGGTGGCGGGGGCGCTCGCGGCGGCGAAGGCCCGGGTGATTGTGCCGCTGAATTTCCCGCCGGTGCCCGAGATCGAAACGCCGGACAAGGCGGTCGATGTGGCGCTCTCGACGTTGCAGCACTGGGAACTCGCGCCGTCGAACGCGGCGAAACTGACGGCGCGCGGCGTGACCGTGGCGTTCACGACGTCCGGCCTGAAACAGCCGGACACGCAATTCTGGCCGGGCGTCCGTCTCGCGGTGAAACGCGGTCTCGCGCCGGCGGATGCGCTCGCGGCGATCACGACTGCTCCGGCCAAGATGCTCGGCGTCGACGATCTGACCGGGACGCTGGCCGTCGGGAAACTCGGCCACGTGGTGGTCGCGACCGGCGATCTTTTTGCGGCGGACAGCGCGGCGGAGGTCACGGATATCTGGGTGGACGGCGATCATTTTGAGACGGAGGCCGCGCTAAAGGTGGACGTGAAGGGCACGTGGAAAATCACGTGGAGCGGCGCGCCGGCGGGGGTGCCGGAGGAATTGAAAATCGAGGCGCGGACGGGTGGCGCGGGCGGCGGGCGGCCGCGGGCGCGGTTGGGCGACAAGGACGTGACGCTGACGCAGGCGCGCAATCAGATCACGGTGCTCGTGCCCGCCGAGGTGGTGCAGGGCAAGGACGCGAAGGGCACCGTGCGGCTCGCGGGCGGGCTGAACGATGGCCGGCTCGCCGGCACGGGTCTGTTGCCCGACGGCTCGGCGTTGCGCTGGAGCGCGGTTCGCGCCGCGCCCGCCGACCAGAAATCAGACGAGAAGAAACCGGAGAGATCGGAGGAGAAATTGCTCGCGAGCGCGGACATTTATCCGGCGGGGGCCTATGGGCGCAACGGCCCGCCGGGGCAGCCCGCGTGGGTCTTGGTGAAGAACGCCACCGTGTGGACGAGCGGGCCGGCCGGGCGGATCGCGGGCGGCGACGTGTTGGTGCGCGCGGGAAAAATTGAAAAGGTCGGCCAGGGACTGGTGGCGCCGGCGGGTGCAACGGTGATCGACGCCAAGGGCAAGCATGTGACGGCGGGTCTGATCGACTGTCATTCGCACGTGGCGATCTCGCGGGGCGTCAACGAGGGCACGAGTGCGGTGACGGTGGAAGTCCGCATCGGGGACGTGCTCGATGCGACGGACATCGGTCTCTATCGGCAACTGGCGGGCGGGCTCACGACGGCCAATGTGCTGCACGGATCGGCCAATCCGATGGGCGGACAGAACCAGGTCATCAAGTTGCGGTGGGGCGGGATGCCGGAGGAGCTGAAGTTTGCGGGGGCAAAACCCGGCGTGAAGTTTGCGCTGGGGGAAAACGTGAAGCGGTCGAATTTTCAGGCCTCCCTCACCGGGCCCGCGCGTTACCCGCAGACGCGGATGGGCGTCGAGCAGGTGATGGCGGATACGTTTGCGCAGGCCCGGGACTACGACCGCAGCTGGACGGAGTGGCAGGCGGGGCAGTCGCCGCTGCCGCCGCGCCGGAATCTGCGGCTCGAGTCGGTGCGGGAGATGCTCAAGGGCGAACGCGTGATCCACATCCATTCGTACCGGCAGGACGAAGTGCTGATGTTCATCCGGCTGGCGCAGCGGGAAAAGATCACGGTCGCGACGTTCCAGCATATTTTGGAGGGCTACAAAGTGGCCGATGAAATTGCGAAACTGGGGGCCGGCGGTTCGTGTTTCAGCGACTGGTGGGCCTACAAATACGAGGTGCTCGACGCGATCCCTTATGCCGGCGCGATGATGCATAACGCGGGCGTGGTGGTGTCGTTCAATTCCGACGACGCCGAAATGGGGCGCCGCATGAACACCGAGGCGGCGAAGGCCGTGAAATACGGTGGGGTGGCCGAGGACGAGGCGCTGAAATTTGTGACGCTCAACGCGGCGAAGCAGCTGCGGATCGACGACCGTGTCGGCTCGCTGGAGGCGGGCAAGGACGCGGACTTTGTGATTTGGAGTGCGAGTCCGCTGTCGACCTACGCGCGCGCCGAGCAGACCTGGATCGATGGCCGGCGCTATTTTTCGCTGGAGGACGATGCGGCGATGCGCGGGGCGGCCGCGACCGAGCGCGAAGCCCTGGTGCAAAAGGCCCTGGTCGAACGGCAGAAGGCGCTGGCGGGCGGTGGCGGAGCGGCCGGCGCCGGTGCCGGCGGCGCGCGCCGGTCCGAGGCGGCGCCGACGCCGGATGCGGTGCGTGCGATCCAACGGATCGAGGAGCGCGCCGCGCTGGAATACCGGTCGCTTTACCACAACGGCCTCGATGCCAAGAACTGCTCCACCCATGACTTTTAAGAAATTCTCCGCGCACTTTGCGCTCCTCCTGGTCGTGGTCGCGGGTGTCCGCGCTTCGGACAACGTGCCGGCGGTCCGGCCCGCAAAACCGGTGCTGTTGCGCGGCGGGACCGTGCACACGGTGAGCGGGGCGGATCTGCCCGCGACCGATGTGTTGCTGCGCGACGGCAAGATTGCGGCGATCGGGGCGAAACTCGCCGTGCCGCCCGGAGCCGCCGTCGTGGACGTGGCGGGCAAGCATGTCTATCCCGGCCTCATCTCGGCCTACACGGGCATGGGGCTCACCGAAATGGGCTCCGTGCGCGGCAGCGTGGATCTGGCCGAAACGGGTTTGCTCAATCCCAATGCGCGCGCGCAGCCTGCGCTCAACCCCGACAGCGAGCACATCCCGGTGTCGCGCTCGAACGGCATTCTCACGGCGTTGAGCGTCCCGCTCACGACGGGACTGGTGGCGGGCACGTCGACGCTGATCCGGATGGACGGTTGGACGTGGGAAGATCTCACGTTGCGCAGTGCGGCGGCGCTGCACGTGTATTGGCCGAATCTGACGGTGAACCGCGATCCGAGTTTTCCCCGGCCGGCGGCCGAGCAGCAGAAAACGATCGACGAAAATCTGAAGAAAATCCGCGACGCGTTTGCGTCCGCGCGGGCCTACCTAAAAGCGAAGGAGGGGGCCGGGAAACCGATCGACACCGATTCGCGGTGGGAGGCGATGATCCCGGCGCTCAAAGGCGAGCTGCCGGTGTTCGTGCACGCGACCGAGGTGAAACAGATCGAATCGGCGGTGGCGTGGGCCACGACGGAGAAATTGAAAATCACACTGGTGGGCGGACTCGACGCCTGGCGGGTGGTCGATCTGCTCAAGGCGAACGACATTGCGGTGATCGTGAGTCCGGTGACGGCGCTGCCGCTGCGCCGCGAAGATCCGTTTGATGCGCCCTACACGAACCCGGCGAAGCTCCATGCGGCGGGCGTGCGTTTCTGTATCGCGAACGATGGGGCGAGTGCCGAGATGGGCACGATGGCCGACCGCAATCTGCCCTACGAGGCGGGCAAGGCGGCGGCGTATGGCCTGCCGCCCGCCGAGGCGCTGAAGTCCATTACGCTCTACGCGGCGCAGATTCTCGGCGTCGGTGCGGAGCTGGGATCGATCGAGACGGGCAAGCGCGCGACGGTGATCGTGACGAATGGCGATCCGTTGGAGATTCCGACCAAGGTCGAGCAGGCGTATATCGACGGGGCGCGGATCGATCTTTCGAACCGGCACATCCGGCTCTACGAGAAATACCAGAAGAAATACGAGCAGCTGAAAGCCCCCAAATGATGACCACGGCCCGACGCGTTTTCGTTTTCCGGTTTGCCGCGGGCGCGGGTGCGACCGGGCGGGCGGTGGCGCAAGAAGGCCGTCGCGGGGGCCGGCCCGAGGCGGCGCCGGTCGCGGCTGCGGCGGGAGAATAATCGGCGGCACCCGAGGCGAAAGCGGCGGACAAGAAGGACGAGAAGGAAAAAGGAGCCGGTGCTGCCGGTCACGGGGGACGCGATCACGCTGGGGGCAAGGTCGTCACCTGCCGGGCGACGGCCGGTTACCCGGCGACGAAGGACGCGAAGACAGAGAAGACGAAGGCGAACAGTTTCGTCGTGGCCTTCACCAAGCTCGGCACCGAGCCGGCGAAGGTCGATCCGGCGAAGCGCGCGCTCACGTTTGCGTTCAACGGCGGCCCGGGCTCCGCGTCCATCTGGCTGCACATGGGTGCCCTCGGGCCGAAGCGGGTCGGGATGAAGGCGAACGGCGAGTCGCTGCCGCCGCCCGACCCGAGGGCGGAGATCTGCCGGATACGCTGTTTTTGCCGACCTCCACCGCGGGCGCGTGGTATCACAACAAGCGCGGTGGCGCCCTGGCGGTGGGGCGATTTGCGCACGGCGCTCACGGCGGCGGAGAAATTGGTGCAGGACAAGGATGCGCCGGCGCTTATGCGCGGCGACGCGGGGCCCGCGGAGGAAAAGGCGGCGCTCGCCCAAGAGATTGCGGCGCTCCCGGGGATGCCCGAGGCGTTCGTGCTGCAGCGCAATCTGCGCAACGAGATTGCGACGTTCGCCACCCAACTGCTGGAAGCGCAGGACGGCTCGGGGGGGCGTTTCGACTGCCGGTTGACGGGCATCCGGTACCCGCCAGGGCGGGCGCCCGACCGGAGTTCGATCCGAGCGACGAAGCGGTGCTGGGCAACGACACGGCGTGTTTCAACGACGACGTGCGCCGCGAGCTGAACTACGAGAGCGACCTGCCCGACCAGGCGCTGACCGGCGAGGTTTGCCCGTGGAACTACCGCAACGTGCAGAACGAGGATCTCAACACGGCGGAGCTCCTGCACCAGGCGATGAGCCGCAACACGAGGCGCAAGGTCTGGATCGCGAACGGCTCGTTCGATCTCGCGACACCTTATTTTGCGACCGACTGCACCGTGCGGCAGATGGGGCTCGCCGCGGCCGTGCGGGGCAACGTCACGCAGACCGTCTACGAGGGCGGGCCCATGATGGATCGGGTGCCGACGGAACTCGCGAAACGGCAGGTGGACGCGGCGAAGTTTTTCGACCCGACGCTGACGAGCGTGGGCGTGCGGTGAGGCCCGGGATTGCGCCCGCGCAGGCGACGGGAATCCGCGGCGGCAAC
>CAJAYO010000190.1 GCA_903948415.1 uncultured Opitutia bacterium
ATTCACATGATGCGCATACCCCGTCTGCGCCGGGGAAATGTAGCCCCCAAAGATCACGATCGCCGCCGTTCCAAACGCTGCGGCCGCATGATGCAGGCCACCCTCCGGAAGGATCGCCAACCGGGCACGCTCCAGTACGGCGCAGGCCTGACGAAAATTCGTGGTCTTGATAATCTCCGCTCCCGGCAATCCCGCTGCGACCTGCTGGAAGAAAGTTCGATGCGCCGCCACGTCCGCGCCCAGCCCGACCGGCGCCATGATCATCAGGTGCCGAATCCCGTGCTTCAGGGCGATGCTGCCCGCCGCGATCACCTCATTCGCCGTTGGCGCGCTCGCCCCACCGACGAGCGGCACTTTTCCGGCCGTTTCCGCCGCCACCAACGCCAGGAGTTGCTCGCGCTCCGGCAACGAGAGGTGGCTGTATTCGCTCGCCACGCCCGGGAAGACGAGCCCGTGCGCGCCCGCCGCCAAGGCGAAGCGGATCACGCGGCGCTGCCCCGCGAGATCGAGTTCGTTGCGAGCGGTGAAAAGGGTCGGGATGACCGGGAAGATTCCTTGTAGCACGGGAAAACGGATGGGGCGGCGCGGGAGGGCGGGTGGATGGGCTCAGAACGTCACGTTGGTCGTGAGGGCGGTTTTGCGCGGGGAGTATTGGTATTGGAAATAGCGGATCACGCCGGTGGTGCTGCGCGGGAGGGCGAGGACGCGCTGGCGATCGAACACATTTTCGATGTTCAGCTGGACGGACATCTGGGATTTCGCGAAGCCCTTGAAACGATAGACGAGGAAGACGTTGTTCTGCACCTTGTCGGGGTAGTAGAAGAGTTTCCTCCTGCTGGCATCGGAGGCGTCGGTATACATGTAGCCGCGGAAGCTGCGCGCGTAGGTCGTGGCAAGACCGCCGACGAGGCCACGGAAGCGGCCCTCGCTCACCTGAAACCGGTTGATCATGCTGAACGAATTTTCCGAGTAGCCGGACGTGGCTTCGCCGGACTTGCGCACGATGAGCTCGGGCACGGGCGGGACGAAGCCGAGTTGGTGCGCACTGATCGGGAGCGCGGTTTTTGTGGTGCCGACGCCCGTGGTGCGGAGGCCGAGCGCCTGCGAGTTGAGGATCGCGCCGGAATCGGGATCGAGGTCGGCGAAGTACGGGCTCGCGCGGTCTTTCATCATCGCGAGTGAAAGCGCGATGGTGGCTCCGGCCGGTTGAGCCGGATCGACGGGGACCAGGAGAGGAGTGAGCGAATTGTTGCCCGCATTCCGGATCGCGACGACCTGCTGGCCGCCGACGGTCGTCGTGTTGAACTCGTCGTTGTAGAAGATGGGCAGGACGACGTCGCTGCGCTCGGAACCGTTGGCCTGCGCCCAGCTGAACGTGATCTGCCACGGCTTGAGAGGACGGGCGCTGAGGCTCGCGCTCAGGCCGTCGGAGGTGCGACTGAAGACGAAGCCAGCGCCGCCGTTGCGGCCGTTGATGCCGTCGGGATCAACGTCGTTGCGGATGGCTCCGAGCGAGGCGGCAAAGTTTGACCCCGTCGTTTGGTAGTAGGTGACGTTACCCGACAGGCGGTGATCCCAGAGCGAAAGTTTGAGGCCGCCCTCCTTGGTCTCGCCTTTGCCGATTGGCAGCAGGTTGTTGAACACGTCGCGGTCGGTGGCGAAATTGATTTTCGCGTTGCGGGAGAGATTGGCGTAGCCGCGGAGTCCGCGGAGCGGGGTGTCGAACACGACGCCGAACGTGCGGCTCGCGTAGTCGATCGGGCCGCGGGCGATGGTGGTCGTCGTGCGCACGGTCCCGGCGTTTTCGAAACGGAGGCCGACAAGCGTGTCGATGCGGCCCTTCCAGAACGAACTGGTGAAGCCGGTGCCCCAGCCTTTCTCGGTCGTGTCGTCGTTGGAGAAGGCCGTGCTGGTGGGCTGACCGAGCGCGTTGAGCGGGCCGCCGAGGCCCTCGGGGTTCATCGGCGTCGCGGGCACAGTGCCGGGCGCCACCGAAGTGTCCCACGCGTAACGTTTGCCGTTGGGGTGCGTGATGATGTCCTGCGGCCACTTCAAATTGCCAGGCATGGCGGTGGAGAACATCGGGCGCCACATCGCGGGCATGAGGGTGCGGCCGGAATCGGCGTTGCGGATGTTGGCTTCGTTGCGGACCCACGAGCCGTCGGCGTTGATCTCATAAAAACGCGCGCTGCGGCTGACGGTCCACGAATCGAGGCGGGAGTAAAAGACGCTGAGACGGTGGTCGCCCCAGCGGCCGAGGTCGCGGTGGCCGACGGCGGTGAACTTGTAGCCGTGTGCGCCGGTGGAGAACGGCGAGCCGCCGAGCGAGGTGAACGCGGCCCACTGGCGGAGCGGCGCGCCGTTGGCATCGGTCGCGAGATTCGTCGGCAGGTCGGGATGGAGGAACTGTGTGCTGAGCGGCGAGAGCGCGCGGTTGATGCGGTCGTCGTGGCTGTAGCGGAACTGGAACGCGAGGTCGGGATGCGGCGTGAGATCGACGGTGACGCCCTTGGCCTTGTTGATCCAGTGCTGGCGCGGGATCACGCCGGCGAGCGAGTCCTGGTTGCGGAGAGTGACCAAGTTGTTGAGCAGCTCGGAACCGCCAAGGCCGGTGATGTAGGCGGGCGACTGGTTGTCCATGGTGACCCCGTTGTTGAGCACGAAGCCGGCCGGCGTGCGGAGGGTCGCGCCGTTCGCGGTAATCGCGGCGCGCTCGTAGCGGCGGTATTCGGAAAAAATGCTGAGCCAACGGTAGGGCCGGAAGGTGAACGCGGCCTGCAGGCCGTTTTGATCCAGCCCGAGAATCGGGCGATAGTAGCGGTCCGCGTTTTCGAGCACATTGAGGCGGAAGGCGAGTTGGCGCGTGCCGACGTTGAAGTCGCCGGTGTAGGTGTGCGAACCCTCCGAGTCGAACTTGGTGCTCAGGGTGGCGGAGCGCTGGTTGACGCGGGCGCGCTTGCCGTTGATCACGACGATGCCGCCGGGATCGCCCGAGCCGTAGAGGAGGTTGTTGGAGCCGTTGACGGCCTCCGCGCTCTCGACATCGAAACCGTTGAAACCCGCGGTGGACGAGCGGAGGAAACCGTCGCGCCGCGGCTCGCCGATCGAGAAGCCGCGGGCGTTGTAGGCGCCGGGCTGGGCGGCGTCGCCCTCCTGCATGCCGCGCTGGTCCTCACTGCCGCCACCGAAGAGCATGGCGCCGAGGCCACCGTAATCGGAGAGCAGGCGGAACACATCCCCGCCGCCGAGCTCGTCCATCATCGTGCGCGTGAGCACGCGGGCATCGATCGGCGCCTTGCTCAGGGGCGTGCTGATACCGGTGAGGGAATTGGTGTTCGTGGCCTCGTAGGAGTCATTGGGATTGCCAGATACTTCGAAGGGCGAGAGCACGACGGCGTCGGCCGCGCCGGGCGCGGCGGCGGGTTTGGTGGGGAGCGACTGGGCGAGAAGGGTGACCGGCGCGAGGAGGGCGGCGGCGAACCGGAGCGACAGGGGCGTTTTCATTCTTACAGCGGCGAACGGTGGGGTTGGGGGGAAAGACGGGCGGTTTGAAATACGCCGGGGACGGGGCTTGAAGACACACACGACGAACTAGGGAGTTGCTTGGCAACCGCCGCGGCAGTGAACTCGTTCACCGTGCCCACCACGCTCCAGCCAGTCGTCACCCTCAGGACGGTTGCCCGCCATGCGAGGCTGTCGCTGGCCACCGTGTCGTATGCACTGCGCGAGCACCCGAAGATTCCGCCGGCCACGCGGGAACTCGTCGCAACTGCGGCGCGCGAATTGGGCTACCGGCCCAACTCGCGGGTGGCGGGACTCATGGCGCACCTCCGCAGTGCCCGTGTGCGGCCGCTGGCCGAACGCTTCGCGTTTGTTTGGGTGCACACGAGCCGGCGTGTCACAGCGGAGAATGTTTACCTGCGCGCGGTGTTTAAGGGCGCCGCGGCCCGCGCGGAGCGCCGCGGCTTCGTGCTGGAGGAGTTTTGGACCGACGACCCCGGGATGACGGAGCGGCGGCTGCAAGAGATCATTGTCGCGCGCGGCATCACGGGAGTGCTCCTTTCCCCCGTGCTCACGCCGGAGACCTCGCTGGCGCTCGACTGGGACTGGAATCGCCTGGCCGCCGTGGTGATCGGCAACGTGACATGGACGCCCGAGTTGCACCACGTCGGCCACCACCACTTTTTCGCGATGCGGACGGTCTTGTTGGAACTGGCCAAGCTCGGCTGCACGCGGCCAGCCGCGGTCGTTGACGCCGTGATCGACGAGCGGGCGAAGCACGCCTGGACGGGGGCTTTTTTCGCGAATCACCCGGAGCCGGCCCGGGCGCGGGAGCTGCTTCATTTGCACGACGCGAAGCAGCCGCGCGGTCTGGCGGCCTGGCTGAGCCGGAGCGGGGCGGACGCGCTGATTGTGAGTACGGTCGCGCAGTTAGCGGCGCCGGGGGTGCGGGCGTTTTGTCGGAAAGAGCGTCTGCCGATTGCCGCGCTCCGCTGGCCCGGGAAAGTTCAGGCTGTGATCGGTGGTATCGATCAGTGTGACGATTTGCTTGGCGCGCAGGCCGTCGAGCTGTTGATCGCGCAGCTCAACCACAATGAGCGCGGGCCGCCGCGGCAGCCCGGCATGATGCTGTTTCCCGGGCAGTGGGTAGCGGCGACGAGCGATGCGCCCTACCGCAGTCGAGACCAGCCCAGCGAATCGGCCAGAGGATCAGCCACGTCTGGCGGGGTGCGCAGTCGCCAGCGGATCAACCGCCAAACTCAGTAGGCGGACACGCGGAAGAGTGCGGCGGGGGCGCCGCTGGCGGGGCGCGTGAGCTCGACGGTGAGGCGGCGCGTGCGCACCGGCGCGGCGAGCGTGAGCGCGGCTTGGCTGAGGTGTTGGTCGCGGAATTCGGCGATGACGCGGCCCGTGTCGTCGAGGACGCGGAGCGCGGGCACGCAGAACGGGGCGACGGTCTCGGGGTTCAACATGAGCACGGTTTCGAGCGGATGGTCGAAGTCGGCGTCGAGGTCGAATTCGAGGCGGGAAATCTCGACGGGCTCGGACCACGCGAGTGTGAGCGTCGGCGCGGCGTCGGTGAGCGCGGCGAGCCAGACGTTGGGTTGGTTCGTGGGCCGGCCGAAACCATTGCGGAGATTTTCCGGAGCGAAGAGCGCGAGCGGTGGCTCGACGCGGAGCGCGAGGTTCTTTCCGCCGGGGCGGCGCTGGGGAATCCAGAACTCGAAGCTCTCGATGCCCGTGCCGGGCGGCGGCTCTTGGCGCGGGGACTTGGCGACGGCGCGGTTGAATTTTTGGGTGACGGCGAGGACGCCGGTGAGGCGTTGGTCGCTGAGATGCGCGGTGAGCGCGGGGTTGGCGGCGAGGCACACGAACGCGTAGCGCGGGGCGTCGAGCGACGCGGGGAAGGTCAACGTGACGGCCTGGGACTTGCCGGCGGCGAGCGGGACGCGAAGCGTGGCGAGGGTGACGTCGGGCGTGTGGTTGTTCAGCTTCGAGCTGACGCGGAGTTCGGCGACCAGTTCGGTGGCGGTGGCGACGTCGAGCGTGAACGTGACGGCGGGCATCGGGCCGGGGGCGACGGGGAGCAGCATGGCCCAGGCGTCGGCCAGCGGGAGGCGGTCGGCGCCGGCGGGGAGTTCGCTGAGTTGGTAGGTCGAGGAGGCGGTGAGCGTGGCGCGGGCGGCGAGATCGGCGGTGTCGTGGAGGGCGACGCCGGGGATGAACTGGCCGGCGCGGAGGAGGCGGCGTTGCAGCTCGGCCATGCGCACGGGGGCGACGAGATCGCGCGGGGCGAGGCCGTCGCGGGTGCAGAGGGCGGCGGCGAGGCCGACGGCTTGGCCGCTGTGGGCGCAGGTGGCCATGACGCGGGTGGAGCCGAAGGCGATGTGCGTCGCGCTGGTGATGCGGCCGGCGAGGAAGAGATTGGAGATGTTCCGCGAGTAGAGGCTGCGATACGGAATCGGGAAAACGCCTTTGGCGTGCCACTGTTGGCAACCGGGTTTCTCGCTGTAGACACCGGCGGGCGGATGGAGGTCGATCGACCAGCCGCCGAAGGAAACGGCGTCGGGCTGCGGGCGTTGTTCGATGAGGTCGCGCTGCGAAACCATGGCGTCGCCCTCGAAGCGGCGGCTCTCGCGTTTGCCCGGGATAGTGCCGACCCACTCGAGGGTGAGGTTGGCGGCCTCGGGGAATTTACCGGAGTTCTTGATGTAGTTCCACACCCCGTAGGCGACGCGCCAGAGCTCCCACTTGATTTCCTCGGTGTCGTGCACGGTGTCGCGGAGGCCGCCGTATTCGATCCACCAGAGGCGGCAGCCGAACTCGGCGGCGTTGAAATCGCGGTAGCGCGGGACCTGCGTGATGTCTTGGAGCGCGTAGCTCGGCGCGGTGAATTTCACCGGGCGGCCGGTGTCTTTGGAGTAAAAGTAAATCGAGTGGCCGAGCAGTTCGGAATTGGCGACGGCGGGCGCGAAGGCCTCGTCGAACTCGGCGGCGGCCTCGGCGCCGATCCGAAACGCAGCGCCGGCGAGGAAGCCGACGATGCCGTCGCCGGAGGCGTCGACGAAAAGCGGCGCGGCGAGTTCGTAGGCGGTGGAGTTTTGGGAATTGAAGGCGCGGACGGCGCGGATGGTGTCGGGGCCGGATTTGTCGAGATCGTGAACGGCGGTGTTGAGAAGGAGCGTGAGGTTTTTCTCGGCGATGGTTTTCTCGAGCAGAATGGTGTCCCAGATGAGCGGATTGCCCTCGGGATTGCGGTATTGGTTTTCGAGGAGGAACTCGTCGATGACGCCGCCCTCGCGAGCCCAGCGGTTGTTATTACCGAGATGGGACGTGGCACCGAGGACCCAGAGACGGACCTCGCTGGAGGCGTTGCCGCCGAGGACGGGGCGGTCCTGCACGAGGACGACCTTGAGGCCGGCGCGGGCGGCGGTGATGGCGCAGCAGGTGCCGGCGAGACCGCCACCGACGACGACGAGGTCGGCGGTGAGATTTTTTTGGGTGAGCGCGCGCGAGGCGACGGGAGGGTGGACGAGCATCGGAGGAAGGAGGGAAAGAGAGAGGGAGGGTTTAGTCCGGATATTTCACACGCACGTTCACCAAATTCCTGGCCCAGAGGGCACGGAGCCCAGCCCACAGAGGACACAGAGCGGACAAGGTGTTTGACTCCGTGTCCTCGGTTTGGACCTCGGTGCGCTCTGTGAAAAAGGAATTTCTTGAGGAAAGTGTGATTGATGCGGGTTAGACTGTTTTGGTGCGCGGGCGGAGTTGCCAAGCGAGGAGCCACGCGAGCGGGTGCAGGAGCAGCATGAAGCCGAAGGCGGGATCGTAGGACGTGTTGGTGACGAGGGAGCCGACGGCTTTGTTCATCATGAGGCCGCCGAGGGAACTGCCGGCGGCGATGACGCCAAACGCGAAGGCGAGCGAGCCGCGGGGGACGAGATCGACGACGAGGGCACTGAGGTTGATGAGCCACGCAAGATGGGCGAGGACGGCGACCATGCCGAAAGCGAGGACGAGCCAGAGCGCGTCCACGTGCGGGATCACCGCGCCGAGCGGCACGAGCACCGCGCAGGCGAGCATGATCCACAGGCGGCTGCGGACGGGGGCGGTGCCGCGCTTGATCAGCAGGCCGGAGAGCCAGCCGCCCGAGAGGACGCCGATGTCGGCGGCGAGGTAGACGACCCACGTGACGCTGAGGGATTTTTGGTCGAGGCCGCGGGCATCGTAGAGATACTTGGCGAACCAGAACTGGAAAAAATACCAGACCGGGTCGGTCAACATGCGGGCGAAGATGAGGAGCAGGACCTCGCGGCGCAGGAGGACGCGGTGCCATTTCCCCCAATCGGGCGCGGCGGCCGACGCGGCGGCTTGGTCGGCGGCCTGGCCGGATTCGATGAGCGTGCGTTCCTCGGTCGAAAGGCGGGGATGTTCGCTGGGGCGGCGGTAGAGCCAGAGCCAGGGGATCAGCCACACCAGGCCGGCGGAGCCGGTGACGATGAAGGCGGCCTGCCAACTGTGCCACGACGCGAGGCCGATGATGAGGACGGGCGCAAGCGTCGCGCCGACGGTGGCGCCGAGCGTATAGATGCCGATGGCGAGGGCGCGCTCGCGGGCGGGAAACCACTCGGAGACGGCTTTGGGCGCGGCCGTCCAGTTGCCCGCTTCACCGAGACCGAGGAGAAACCGGCACGCGCCGAGGGAGGCGGCCGAGCGGGCAAAGCCGGTGAGAATATTCGAGATGGACCACCAGCCGACGAAGAGGGCGAGGCTGAAGCGGACGCCAAAGCGGTCGACAATCTTGCCGGAGACGATGAGAGCGACCGTGTAGGCCACGAGAAACCAGTTGAGGACGGCCGCGTAGTCTTCGTTGGAGAGCGCGAGGTCTTTTTGGATCGTCGGCGCAAGAATCGAGAGGGCCTGACGGTCGACGTAGTTGAGGACCGAGGCGCCGAAGATCAGGGCGACAATCCACCAGCGGAGATGCGGGATGCGGGGCATGAGGCTCAAGTTGGACGTAACATAAAACGAGGGGTGTGCTCGAGATCCTCGCCGCAGGCAAGGAGCGGGACAATAAGCGTTGTGGTGAAGTCGTTCACTGAATTCCGAGCCGGAGGCCTCAACGCTGGAGCGCCGCCGGGCCGGAGGATTGTTTTTCGCCGGACAGCGTCACGGCGTGCACTTCGAACGCGAAGGCGGGGGCGCCGGCGGGCACGGGGACGGTGAATTCGAAGGGGAAACTCACGTCGGTGAGGGTCGCGCTCCGGCCGGCGACGGTGTAGGTGAGCGAGACTTCTTTGAACTTCGTGTCGTCGGCCTGGAGATAGACAAAGGCGGTCGTGGCGGCGGGTCCGAAGTTCAGGATCATGGCGTGGGTGCCGCCGAAGGGCAGTTCGACGTGGTCGCGTTGCCACGCATCGGCGGCGCGGGCGCCCACGAGGCGGTCTTGGAATTTCGGCGTGACGACGAGGCCCTCGACTTCGACCGCGGTGAGCCCCATCGGCGGCACGGTGACGGTGAGCCGGCCGTCGCGCAGGGTCGTGGCGGAGCCGTCGCGGAAGACGCGGGTGCGATAGGTCTGGCCGGCGAGCTGCGGGAGGAGGGTGGAGCTGAGCGCGATCTCGGTGGTGACGGACTCGGGCGATTGGTTGGTGAACGCGAGATAGAGGCGGTCGCGGCCGCGGGCGACGAGGGTGTTGAGCTCGACGGAGCCGCTCTTGATCAACCGGCGGGGCAGCCAGAGCACGGCATCGTCGCGGTCGAAGAATTTTCCGGGGCGGTCGCCGTAGAATTTGCTCTGCAGGTAGGCGTAGCCCTCGATGAAGTGCGCGGGGAAATCGATCTGGCCGCCGGACCGCGCGAACGTGTCGGTGACGAGGAAGTCGAGCAGGATGCTCATGTGGGGCCAGATGTGGTTATAGTGAAATGAATTCACGCTGAGTGCCTTGTGCTCGCGCATCGGATAATCGGCGCCCTCGTAGACCGTGGTGCGCGCGGTGTTGATGTGGTAGCCGGGGAAATTGCGGTAGCGCCCGACGACGGCGGAGCGCGCGACATCGTGGAGCAAGCGGTCGCCGGTGAGGGCCGCGATGCGAAGCATCCACGGCGCGTAGTTGGCCATAAAGATGGCGCGGTGCCCCGACATCGTGCCGGACGATTCGGGCGTGAGACCGATTTCGGAGAGGCGCCACGCGGGCACGGTTTCCTCGGGGGCGGTCATCGGCGTGTGCCCTTTGCTCTTCAGATACCAATAGACCGGGGCCTTGCCGTCGGGATTCACCGTGACGTCGGCCGCGGGAATGCGCGGCGCCATCCAGGTGAACATCGTATACTGGCGGGCACCTTGACGCGCGGCGTCGAGGTAACGGCGGTCGTTGGTCGATTCGTAGAGCTGGAGCAAATCGATCCATTTCGCCGAAAAGCCGGTCCAAAAGAAGAGTCCCGGCGCGCTGAAGTCGGTGGCGGGCGAGGCAATCCGTTCCTGAAGGTAAGCGTCGGCGCCGCGGCGGGCGGCGACGAGGAAGCGCTCCTCGCCCGTCTCGCGGAAGAGGGCGAGTTGGTTGGGCCAGGTGCCGCCCTCGGCGACGTCGTCGAGGTTGAGCGTGCGATTTTTTCCGAGCATGCGCTCGGCGAGCTGACGGAGAATCGGCGAGGCGCCGTGCGTGATGCCGTAGAGCGTGGCGAGCTCGCTGACGGGTGCGCAGGGGCCGAGCAAGGCGCGCGAGGGGCTCTGGATTTTCTGTTTCGGGTCGAGCGAGAAGAGGAATTTTTCGCGCGAGAGCATGAACTCGACGATCGGGTAGGCGCGTTGGCGGAAGATCTCCTCGTCGTCGGTGACGAGCGCGAGGTTGAGCGGGTTGAGCGAGGAGACGTTTTTCACCGCGCCGGGAACGTCGGTCGAATAGGAGCAGCCCTTCAGTTCTTCGATGAACCAGCTGTAGTTGCTCATCCCGTAGTCGATCATGTTGTCGAGCGTCTCGTTGAGGGTGGCGATGGCGTTGCGGCGGTGGTCGCGGAAGCCGTAGAGACGGCGCGCGAGCGTTTCGTAGGCCGTCGTGACATCGCCGGACCCGGCGAAAAGGCGGACCTTGAACGTGAAGGCCTGGCCGGGCGTGCGCTTCGACTCGGCCCCGCCGAGCATCGGGGCGAAGACCATCGGCTGCGCCTCGCCGGCCGGGTTGCGCAGGGCGACGCCGAAGCGGCTGTTGTCGAGCAACGGCAGAGGCGAAAACGGAAACTCGTCGGCGTCGGCCACGACGCCGAGGGTGACGTTGCCCTTGCGCACAAACGTCGCGGGCAGCGAGCACTGGAAAGCCAGCGTGAGATAGGAACGGTCGGGGAACCGTTTTCCCTGCCAGATGAAGGGCTGCCAACTTTCGGCGAGTTCGGCGGTGGCGAAGGCCGGGGCCCCGGTGTAGCCGACGGAAAACCAGGCGGCACGCTTGGGCGTGAGCGTGAACGCGAGCACGGGTTCGGCGTCACCCGGTGGCAGGGTGAGCGTGGCGGCGAGCGTGAAGTCGGCCTGCTCCGCGAACGCGAAGCGGAGCGCGTCGCCTTCCCGCGTGACGCCGGTGGCGCGGACGCGCGTGAGCGGAGCGGCGGCAAACACGTCGGCGGTGCGCTGCTGGGTGTCGCCGTCGAGAATCGTGTCGTCGAAGCCGTCGCCGGCCTGCGCGTTCGAGCGTTTCACGGCCTTGAGCGCGGCCTTGGCTGACTTCGCCGGGGTCTGCCACGTGATGAGGTTGTAGGACACGCGCGGGATGTTGCCCGGGCGCATCGCGGGCTTCGGATCGGCCGTCGCCATGAGCACCACGAAGTCGCCGCGGAAGGTCCACGCGCCCGCCTCCTTGGCGGTGAGTTGCACGGCCCCGTCAGCGGCGGCTGCGAGGGTGTAGCGGTCGTTGGCGAGGGGCTGCGCGGAGAGCGTCGCGAGGAGCAGGGGCGCGAGCAGCCAGCGCAGTTTCAAAAGCAGATGAGTTTTCATTTCTTTGCGAAGACCGAGAGATCCCATTGATCGCGCCAGCGGATGACCGGGCGGTCACCCTCGAATTCGATCGGGAGCCAGATGTAGCCGGACGTGATTGGATTCTGCGGCACATTGATGTCGAACATGGCAATCCACGCATCGCGCCGGCCGGCGACGGGGTAGACAAACGTGCTTTGCCCGCCGAAGGTTTTTTCGGGGCCGAGCTGGTTGTGGGGATTTACGCCGCGCACGGGGTTGCCGAGATCCTGATACGGGCCGGTGACCCGGTCGGCCACGAACATGCGGGCGGCATTGGGCGCCCAACCGCTGCTGTCGGAACCGAGGAAGTAGATTTTGTTGCCGCGGCGGAACAGCGCGGGCGCTTCGGTTTTGAGGGTGATTCCGGCCAGCTCCACGTAGTCACCCGCCGGCCGCAAGCCGTCGTCGGACAACCGGCCGGCGACGTGAACTTTGTCGGGCTTGCGCACGCCGAGGTGGTAAACCGAGCCGTCGGTGTCCGCAAAGATGGTGAAGTCGCCGGTGCCGAATGGGCTGTTGCCGCCGAGAAAACGGCCTTGGTAGTGAAACGGTCCCGTCGGCTCGGTGGCGGTCGCCACGCCGACGTAGGCGAAGTCGGTGCCGGACTTCCCGCCCTGCGACTTGGGCGGGTAGAGTTTGAAATAGAGGATGAATTTCTTGGTGGCGGCGTGATAAATCACCTTGGGCCGATCGAGAATGGACGCGTTGGCCAGCTCGGGATGCGCACCGGGCGCGAAGACATCCAGCACGAGTCCGGCATTTTGCCAGTTGAGCAGATCGTCGCTGACGTAGCAGCGGACGCCGGCCTCGTTTTTCTCGGACTCGGTTTTGCCCGCGATCTTGTGGGACCCATACCAGTAATGACGGCCACCGAAATCGAGGACGCAGAAACCGTGGGCGTTGAGGTGCGTGCCCTGCGTGTCGGGCCACGGCTGGCCGGGCCGGAAGTGAGTGTGACGCTGCGGCGCGCTTTCGGCGCACAACCCGACGCTGCCGATCGTGAGGGCCGTGGCGACGGCGCCCCACCCGAGCCGAGACCGGATGAAACGGAGGCCGGCACGACCGAGGCCTGCGTTGGAAAAGAGCGCACAGAGAGGTTGCATAATTTTCAGACCAGTAAGGTCGGCGACGGGTTAAAATTAGAAGCGCAATCCGGCGGTGAGTCGCACCGTGCGGCCCTCGGGATAGTAGGCGGCGGTGGTCATCTTTTTTTCGTCGAGGAGGTTGTTCACGTTCAGCGACAGATCGAGCCGCGTGCCGTTCTGCCATTTCTTGAAGGCGTAACCGATCACCGCGCTCCACTCGCTGACTTCTGCGTTGAAAAACGGCACCGTAATCGCGGTGGCGGTGGCGCTCGGCCCGATGCGCAGGTATTCCGCGGCAAACTGATAGGTCAACCCCAGGCGCACGCCGGCCAGAAGACCTTGGCGGAAATTGTAGCGCGTCGCCAAAGAGTAGGTACGCGCGGGTGAATTCTGCCCGCCGAGCGGACGCGTCCCAACGAGGCTCGCCGTGGTGGCGTGCCTTACAATCCGCACATCGGTCCAGGCGATGTTGGCGAGCAGCGTGAGGTTTTCGGTCACCTTGCCACCGACATCAAAACTCAGACCGCGCGAGCGGGTGGCCGCCCCGGGGATGGAGCGTGGGAGCGAAAGATCGAGGCCGCCGGGATTGTCCGGATTGTCGGTGACTTGGTTGTCCTGCTCCACGTCGAAGAGCGCGAGGGTGTAGGAAAAGCGGTCGTTGAGCAGCACCCCTTTGAGGCCGAACTCGACGCCCGACGATCCCTGGTTGCCCAGCAGTGCTCCCGTATTCGCATCGAACTGCGGCGCGGGGTTGAAGCCGGTGGCGATGTTGCCGTAAGCGACCAACTGACGGGCGAGCAAACGGTAGTTCAGCCCCGTGCTGTAGGTGAACTTCGCCTTGTTTCCATCGGCGGTGCCGACCGTGAATTTCCCCCAATCCTGGCGCGCGGAACCGGTCCAGAAGAGGCGACCCTCCATCAGCTCGGCGGTGTGGTTGAGCAGGCTGCCGTAGTAGAAGCGTTCGTTGAAGACCCGCGCCACCGTCCACGTCTTGGGATCGAACGCCGGATTCGGGTAGTAGCCGGACACGCCGGGATTGAGCGGATCGGGGTTCTTCCACGCGTTCAACTGCGCGGGGGTGGTGAGGCCCAGCGCGTTGAGCGCGGCGTTGAGGGGGACGCCGTTGAGCGCCCAGGTTCCCTGATCGTTGTTATTGAAGAAAGTATCAAAGGTCAGAAGCGTGCGCTGGGGGATCCGGGTGTTCCACTTTTTCGTCACGTCGATCTGGAAACCTTTTTCCACGTAATCGATGGTCTGATACGCGCCCGCGCGGTCACCGGTCCAAATGCCGCGCCGGGTATCGACCCAGATGCCGGCGAGCGTGTTCAACACGGTCTGCCGCGCCGCGGTGGGATTGGTCGCCCAGGTGGCGGGCGTCGAGGTGCCATCCTTCAGGTAGGCCCGGGTGGAGTAAGCGACGTTGGCGCGCAAATTCAGATCCGGCCGGATCCGGTGCTCCAGCGTGAAGTAGGTGGAGTCGGAGGAGCGTTTGACGACGTTATGGGCTCCATTGACGTTGAACTGGGCGAGCCGTTCTCCGAGCACCTGATCGGGCATGGTGAACACCGAACCTTCCGTGATGGTCTGGGGGCCGTTCACCCGGGTCCAGCGAGTGAAGGACTGCCCGCCTTGCATGACGCGGTTGGTGTATTCGTGCTCGAGGGTGAACAGCGTGTTCGGCGAGAGCTTGTAGGTGAGTGATCCGGAAAGGTTGGTTGTGCGATTATACCAAAAGTCCGTCGGTCGTTCGAAATCGTAGTAGGTGGCGTCGACGCGGTAAAAGAGTTTGTCCGCGATGATCGGGCCGGTGATGTCGCCGGCTATGCGCTGGTGGTCGTAGGAGCCCGTCACATAGCTCAAACCCGAGGCCAACCGCGTACCCGGTTTCTTGGAGATAAAATTAATGACCCCGCCCGGCGAGACGCGACCGTAGATCGCCGACTGGGGGCCCTTGATCACTTCCGTGCGTGCGATGCTGTTCGAGTCGGGCGCCTGCGTGCGG
>CAJAYO010000191.1 GCA_903948415.1 uncultured Opitutia bacterium
GCTTCCGATCCGCTGCTACGCGGCGTCGGCGAACTCTTCGGCCCCAGCGACGTCTACGAAGCCGCCCCGCCGGCCGATGCCAAGATCCTCGTCCGCGGCCTCGTCCTCAAAGGCATGAGCCCCACCGACGCACCCGCCGATTACGTCAAAAAAACCGCCGCCAAAGTTGAGCAACCCGTCAACGCGCCCGCGATGCCCATCGTCTGGACCCGTCTCCACAAAACCGAGTCCGGTGCGACGGCCAAAATTCTCACGACCACGATGGGCGCCGCCACGGATTTTGAAAACGAGTCGCTCCGCCGTCTCATCGTCAACGCCACCTATTGGGCCGCCGGCCTCGCCGTTCCCGCTCAAGCTGACGTCACCCCGTTCGACAGTTACGCGCCCCGCGCCTACGGATTCGACGGTTACCGTACCGGCCTCGCCCCCGCCGACCACGCGCTGGGCAAAGTCCTCCCCGTCGGCGGCAACGTCCCGCCCAAGCCCCCGAAGCCCGCCGCCGCGCCCAAGACGTCCGCCACGTCGCCCGTGGCCCAGCCCGTCGCCGTCGCCGCACCTAGTCCAGCTCCAGCTCCGGCTCCGGTTCCGGCCGTTGCGACCGAAACTAAGCCCGAGCCGGCCGCTGCCACTGCCGTCGCGGCGAAGGACGAACCTAAAAAACCTGCTGCCCCCAAGCCGGCGAAACCGCTCGAAACCCCCCATGCGTTTAAGGTCGAGCCGATCGCCGCGACCACGCAGCGTTCGCAAGTTGTCGCGCCCCCGAGCCGGGGTGAGCGCATCGTACTCATCGGCAACGGACTCGCGGAGCGCGACGTTTACTACCACCGCATCGAGACGGAGCTCGCCCTACGTTACCCCGAGCACGAGCTGTTTTTCCGCAACCTGGGCCATGTCGGCGACACGCCCGGTTTCCGGCCCCATCCCTCGCGCGCCTCGCAGTGGGCGTTTCCTGGCGCTGAGAAATTCCATCCCGAACTCAATGTCCACAAAGGGCAGGGCTTTTTCCCCACGCCGGACCAGTGGCTCACGCACCTCAAAGCCGACACCCTCATCGCGTTCTTCGGCTACAATGAATCCTTCGACGGTCCGACCAAGGTCGCCAACTTCGAGGCCGAACTCGATGCCTGGGTGGTGCACACCCTGAGCAAAGCCTACAACGGCCAAGCCGCTCCCCGGGTCGTGCTCGTCTCGCCCGTCGCCTACGAGAACCAGTCCGCCCTGCGTGACCTGCCCGACGGCACCAAAGAGAACACCAACCTCCAGCTCTACGCCGCCGCCATCGCGTCCGTCGCCAAGAAACACGGCCTCACGTTCATCGACGTTTTCAACCCGATGCAGGCGCTCTACTCCCTCGCCCGCCAACCTCTCACCACCAAAGGCTTCATCCCTAATGACGACGGCTATCGCCACCTCGCCCGGCTCCTCGCCAACGGCGCTTTTGGCCCCCAAGCCATCGTCTCGAAAGCCGACCCCGCCCTCGTGCACGGCGCGGTGAAACAAAAAGACTACTTTTGGAATAACGACTACAACTTGGTTAACGGTGTCCACGCCTACGGCCGGCGTTACGGCCCCTACGGCCCGCAAAACTACCCTGACGAGGTCAAGAAGACCCGCGAGATGACCGCCCTCCGCGACACCGTCATCCACGCGGTCGCCAGCGGCCGGAAGCAGGATCTCAGCGTCGATGACAGCCAGACGCATGTTCTGCCGCCCGTGCCCACCAACTACCAGCCCAGCGTCAAAAACGGCACCCCCGGTTATCTCCCGGGCGACGAAGGCGTCGCGGCCCTCAAAGTTCCCGAAGGCTACCAAGTCCAGCTCTTCGCCAGCGAAAAAGAGTTCCCTAATCTCGCGAACCCCATGCAGCTCTCCTTCGACAACAAGGGCCGCCTCTGGGTCGCCGTGATGCCCGCCTATCCGGCCTATCGCCCCGGCGACGCTCTGCCCAACGACAAACTTCTCATCTACGAAGACACCGACGGCGACGGCAAAGCCGACAAGGAAACCGTGTTTGCAGATAACCTCTATCTGCCCATCGGCTTCGAGTTCGCCCCCGAAGGCGTTTATCTTTCCCAAGAGCCGAACCTCGTCTTGCTCCGCGACACCGACGGCGACGACAAGGCCGACCGCACCGAGATCATCCTCGGCGGCTTCGATACCCACGATACGCACCACGCCATCAGTGCCTACACCGCCGATCCCAGCGGCGCGTTCATGCTCTGCGAAGGCGTTTTTCTGCACAGCAACGTCGAGACCCCTTACGGCCCGGTGCGCTGCGTCGATGGCGGATTCTTCCGCTACAGCCCGCAACGCGGCATGTTGGAGCGCACCATCCAGATGAATATCCCCAATCCCTGGGGCTACGTCTTCGACCGCTGGGGTCAGGATTTCTTTATTCACACCTCCGGCACCCCCCTGAACTGGTCCTTGCCGATGCAGGTCAAGCCCACCTTCGGCAGCAAGACGCCCGCCACCATCGATCTCATTCCCCCCACCGACAAAGTTCGCCCTACCTCCGGGCTCGAAATCATCTCATCCCGGCACTTCCCCGAGGAAATGCAGGGCGACCTTATCCTTTGCAACGCGATCGGCTTTCTCGGCGTCAAGCAGCACCAGATCCAAGACGACGGCACCGGCTGGAAAACCACCTTCCGCCAAAATCTCCTCACCAGCACGGATCCCAACTTCCGCCCCGTCGACCTCGAGTTTGCCCCCGATGGCTCCCTCTACGTCATCGATTGGCACAACATGCTGATCGGCCACATGCAGCACAACGCCCGCGATCCCAACCGCGACCACAACCACGGCCGCATCTATCGCATCACCTATCCCGGCCGCCCTCTCGTCAAACCCGCGCAGGTTGCCGGCGCCAGTCTCGACACGCTACTCAACAACCTGAAAGAGCCCGAGAGTCGCACGCGTTACCGCAGCCGCCGCGAGATCCGCAATTTCCCGGTCTCGACCGTGCTCCCCGCCGTGAAAAAATGGGCCGCCGCGCAGACCGATATCCACGCGAAACTCGAAGCCCTCTGGGTCACCTGGGGCATGAACGCCGTGGACGAGTCCTTGCTGCGCGAACTCCTCGCCTCCTCCGACTTCCACGCCCGCGCCGCCGCCGTCCGCGTTCTACGCTACAACACCCACCGCATCGCCGACCATGCCGCCCTCTTGGAAAAAGCCGCCGCCGATCCAGAAGGCCGCGTGCGCCTCGAAGCCGTCGTGGCCGCCTCGTGGCTCCCCGATGTGCCCGCCGCGAAAAAAATCGTCGCCGTCGGTGCCGATCAGCCGCTCGACCTGTGGAGCAAAAACGTCGTGAAAACCGCCCACAACCGCCTCCACGGCATCGTGGAAGCGGAGAAACCCGAGCAGCCCCAAAATGCCGGACCCGATTATCTCAGCACCGCCGGCAAGCAACAATTCCTCCTCGGCCAAAAAATCTACCAACGCGAAGGCCACTGTGTGACCTGTCACCAAGCGGACGGCAAAGGCCTGCCACCCGCATTCCCGCCGCTCGCGACCAGCCGGTGGGTTACCGAGGACGCGGAGCGCCTCATCAAACTCACCCTCTACGGCCTCACCGGCCCCATCGAAGTGAACGGCAAGAAATACGACGGCCAGGTGCCGATGACCCCATTTGGCGGCATGTTGAACGACGCCGAGGTAGCGGCGGTGCTCACCTACGTGCGCAACAGTTTTGGCAATGCGGCCGCCCCGATTCAGCCCGAAGAGGTGCAAAAAATCCGCGCCCAGCAACCCGGCCGCATGATGCTGTATAACGCCGAGGAATTACTCAAAGAGCACCCGATGAAGTAACCGCCTCCCGCCCCCGCAACCTCTCACCGTCAAGTCCGTCTCCCTGACCCGCATCCTATGAAATCCCTCCGCCTCGCCGCCCTCGCGCTCCTCGCGCTCGCCCTGTCAACGTTCATCCACGCCGCCGAACCCGGCTTCAAATCCATCTTCGACGGCCAGACCCTTGCCGGCTGGGAGGGCAACCCAGCCGTCTGGTCCGTCCGCGACGGCGCGCTCACCGGCCAGACCACCGCTGAAAAGGGCATCAAGTCCAACACCTTCCTCGTCTACACCGCCGCCCAGCCCGCCAACTTCGAGCTCCGCCTCTCCTTCCGCCTCACCGCGCAAAACGAGAAAAACCAGGCCAACTCCGGCGTCCAATACCGCAGCAAGCTCATGGACCCCGCGACCTTCGTCGTCGGCGGTTACCAAGCCGACATCGACTCCCCCTTCAAATACACCGGCATGCTCTACGAAGAGAAAGGCCGCGGCATCCTCATGAACGCCGGCGAAAAAATCCGGATTGGCGCGACCACCTTGGTCGACGACGCCAAGAAGCCCGGCGCCAAGAAAAAGCAGACCGCCGTCGAGAAACTCCCCGGCGCCACCCCCACCGCCGACATCGCCGCCGCCTATAAACTCGGCGAATGGAACGAACTCATCATCACCGCCAACGGCGACCAACTCCGCCATACCGTCAACGGCGTCGTCACCGCCGAGGTCACCGAGACGGATGCCGCCATCGCCAAGTCCGGCGTCATCGCGCTCCAGCTCCACACCGGCCCGCCGATGACCGTCCAGTTCAAGGACATCCGACTCAAGACCCTGCCATAATCCAGCCAAGCTCCTTCGCGCCTCGCCGATCCGGCGAGGCCTTTCCGTTTCGCTAGCCCCTCCGCCACCGAAAAACCTGCGCAGATCAGCGTTCCTCTTTCCTATGATTCCCTCTCCCTCTTTCCGGCTCCCCCTGGTCGCGCTGCTCGCGTTCACCCCCGTCTTCGCTCAGCCCGCTGCGCCTGCCGCCGCCGTCCCGCCCGCCGCACTGCAAGTCGCGCCCGGTTTCAAAGTCGAGCTGGTCTACACCGTTCCGAAAGAAGATCAGGGTTCGTGGGTCGCGCTCACGGTTGACCCCAAGGGCCGCATCTATGCCGGCGACCAGTACGGCGCCGTTTACCGCCTCACCGTGCCGCCCGTCGGCAGCACCGAGGGCACTAAGGTCGAGAAGCTTGCGCTCACCTTACCCGAGGCCGTGCTCGGCGCCGATTCCGAACCCCTCCCGCCCCCGCCGAAAAAAGGTAAAGGCGCCAATGGCCTCCCGCCCTCGATCGGTGCGCACGGCCTGCTCTACGCTTTCGACAGCCTCTACGTCATGGTCGACGAGGTCCCCAATCGCCGCGGCATCTGGCGCATGCGCGACACCAACGGCGACGATCAATTCGACGAGATCAAGCTCCTCCGCGAGACCAAGAGCCTTGGCGGTGAGCACGGCCCGCACTCCCTCACGCTCTCGCCCGACGGCAAGTCCATCTACTTCGCCAACGGCAATCACACCGATCTTCCCACCAACCTGAACAAATCCCGCCCCGTCCGCTGGGATGAAGATCATCTCCTCCCGCGCATGTGGGACGCTCGCGGCCACGCCAAAGGCAAATACGCCCCCGGCGGCTACGTCGGCCGCATGGACCCTGAGGGCAAAACCGTCGAGCTCTTCGCTCTCGGTTTCCGCAACCAGTTCGACATCGCCTTCGACCAAAACAGCGAACTCTTCACCTACGACTCCGACATGGAATGGGACCAAGGTTCGCCGTGGTACATTCCCACGCGCATCAACCACGTCGTCGACGCCGGCGATTACGGTTGGCGCAGCGGCGCCGGTCGCTGGCCCGCTTACTACGCCGACAGCCTTCCCGCCGTGATCGACATCGGCCCCGGCTCGCCCACGGGCACCGTCTTCGGCACCGGCGCCAAATTCCCCGCCAAATACCAACGCGCCCTCTTCGCCGCCGACTGGACCTATGGCACGCTCTACGCCCTCCACCTCAAAGCCGACGGCGCTTCGTTTACCGCCGAAAAAGAAGAATTCGTCGCTGGTAAACCGCTTCCACTCACCGACGTCGTGATCCACCCCGGCGACGGCTCGATGTATTTTGCCGTCGGCGGTCGCCGCACCCAATCCGCGCTTTATCGTGTCACCTATACCGGCACGGAAAACACTGCGCCCGTCGCCGCGCTCCCGCCCACGCCCGAGGCCCAACTGCGTCGCCGCCTCGAAGCCCTCCACGCCGAAGGTACCGGCCCCGAAGCCATCGCGATCGCGTGGCCACAC
>CAJAYO010000192.1 GCA_903948415.1 uncultured Opitutia bacterium
CCTCGCCGCCCCTGTCTTCTAGGCGATCGGATGCATGGTCGGGTTGGTCAGCGCCACCTTCGACGACTTCATCGCCCGACGGATCGGCGACCGCGAGGTCGAGGTGGCGTAGACAACCGTCGATCCAGGCCCTTCGATCTCCCGTGGGCCGTTCGGCTTTCCGCTCAGCATCCCCGGTGAGCGACTCGATCGCCGTCGGGTTCATCTGCGCTTCCGCCCATAGGATCGGGATTTTTTCCCGGTTTTTTTTCCCGTTCGCCCATGTTTCCCTGCCGCCCTTCCTGTAAAGTCGACGCATCGCCCCGCGTCTCGCGCCTCCCCTTCACCACCTGCCCATCACCGCCCGCACAACAGCGCCTTTAGCGGCATCTATTTCATCCACCGCCGGCGCCTGCCGTCCGGCCCTCTGGCCCACCCTCCTCCATGAAAAAACAAGCCATCCTCCTCGTCCATGGAATGGGGAAACACGCCGCACCGACCAAGGAAGAGCCCGGTGCGTTCACCACCGAATTCCTTCACGCCACCAGTGCCGTTCTCCAGAAATTCCCCGCGCACAAGAACGAAACCCTGGAGGACTATTTCGACCTCCACGAATTCAACTACGACCAACGGTTCGACCCCATGAGGGCCGAAATGGCGGATCGCACCAAATCCATGCGAGAGCGTATGGCGGCGTTGGGCGACCGCCACGGCATCGCGTTCCCCGCGGACTTGGCCTCCCGCCTCACCGCTTGGGAAAGTGATTTTTCCAAGGACCGCTTTTTCGCCACGCACTGGCTCGACGTGATCTTTTACGGCTCACCGCTGGGGGAGAAAGTCCGCACGGATCTCGCGCTCCAGATCACCGCGCTGATGGGCGACTACGGCATCGGCAACATTCACGTGATCGCGCACAGCCTGGGCACCGGCATCGTGCATGACACCCTCCATCAACTCTTCCGCCCCGAGGACGATCCAAACGACCTAAAACCGAGCGACCATCGCCTCGGGTCCGTCTGGATGTTCGCGAACGTCAGCCGCCTCATCAATAGCGTGACCCGACTGTGCGATCCGTTGGCCTCGGTGGTGAAGCCGGATTCCGCCGGCTGCACCAAGGCCTTCATCAACGTCCGGCACAAACTGGACCCCTTCACCTGGCTCGCGACGTTCGACCCGCAAGACAACGGGTCGTGGGTGCCGGGCAACGTCTACAGCGCACACTATTCCGCTATCGTCACGGATCTGGTGCGCGAGGCGAACCCCCATTCCTTTACGCACTATTTAAGCGATCCCGCCGTTTGGACGCCGCTGTTCGATTTTCTTTTGGAGGACAATTTTCAGCCTTCCTGGTCGGAAATCGCCCAAGTGGCGAAGGAATGCGCGGACGAGTCGCACCACGGCGCCTCCGCCCTGCTGGAGGGCAAATTCAAGGGACTGACGAAGGGGGAGATACCGCCGCGTTGGGACGATTATTTGCAGACGGCGAAATCCCTCGGACAGGCCGTGAAGCAGATGGAGAAACTCTTTCCGAGAAGTGAGGCCCACGCTGCGCCCCCTCCGCTTCACCGTCTCCCCCGGCCTCCTCGTTTTCTGCCGCACCGTCCTCGCGACCGACCATCGCCGCTTTAGGCCACAGGAGACACCGAAGAGGCTTCGACGCACTTTCCGGAGATCCAACGGGAGGCCCGCCGCAACAATCACCTGGCGCCGGACGCGCGCTTATCTCTCCCGGTGACGGATTCCCCAGGTCGGAGAAAACGAAAGGGGCATGTCGGGTCTTTTGACTGACGGTGCGAGTCGAGCGGCGTCCTTGTGTCGCAATGCCCCATATCCATTCGTTTTGCCGCTGCGGTCTGGGGTTGAAGGGTAAGAGGGAAAATGTCGGGAGGGCCGGTTGCTGCACTCAGATCGAACCGAACCGGTCCTACGGCCAGGAGGTGCAGCCTGACGATGGCTCAAGGTGGACGGCGATCGTGGCGCCCCATCTGGCGCCTCGGCGCCCCCACTTATGAAAACGCCTGCAAACGGGCGTGGGTTTCCTTTTCGAACGCCGGGGTGACGAGGGCATGCCGCCCGGGTCAGTCCCGACCTTCTTTGGTCGATGTCGACCATGGGGCCCAACGGGGGCGTGGATTGACGCGGGAAGAACGCGATTAGGCAGGCGACGGTTAACCTTTGCGTGGGTCTCCAAGGGGACGACCACGGACGCCTTGGAGAGGCGTCCCCGCATGGTGCGATCACGTGACCCGCGCCCGGATGACCGGGCGAGAGGACGACAGGTCCGACTAGGGTTGCATGAGCTGGTGGTAGATCAATTCGAAGGACTCGGGGCCGACACTGAATTCGCCGCGGAAGGGGAAATCCATCACCGCGAGCAGAAACACCAGCAGGCCGAGCAAGCAGGCGAGGATGGAGGTCAACAGGTCGTGCAGGCGGGGATTCCCCACGACGAACAGCCACATCAGCGAGAGGTTCAGGGCCGAGCCCCCGATCACGACGATCCATACGATCGGCGGAAGCTGCGTCGACACATTGGCCAGGCGCTTGCGGCGCGACTCGATCATGTTGCTGAACTGGTGGACCGCTTCGCCTTGGAGAATCTTTTGCCCCTCCGACTGCGGTTCCACATGGCTCAGGTAATGGGAGATGGTATTGAGAGCGCCGTGACCGACGACGCCGGGATTTTCCCCGGCCCGCTGCATCGGCCAGGAGCGGTCGATCTCCTGCCGGGTGTAGTCGCGCAACTGACCGGTCAGGACCGTGCGGTGCGGTTCCGGGAAATTGGTCACCGTGCGATACAGCACCGAGACGGCGGTCGCTTCGGCCGTCACGGCGTCATCGACTGCGGTGAAATTCTCCCAGGCCCCGACCGAGAGCAGACCGAGGGTGATGCCAAAGAAGACGCCAGAGGCCGACAGGAACTGTCCGACGATATCGTTGTAATCCTTGTCGCCATACCACCGGGGCAAGAACCGGCGAACGATGAGTTGGCCGGTCAGCGAGAACGCGATGAAGGCCCCCACGATCACGGCGCAAAAGAGCCAGTTGGGCAGTTGGTAGAGCCAGAGAAAACCGAGGGGGATCGACATGAGGGAGAACGAGGGAGGGGCCGTGGGTCTGCCCGGTGTGCGACGGATGGGCAACAAGATCGTGGCGCCGTCGTTTGCCTCGGCCCGTCCCCTTTGTCCTGCGGCGCTCACCGTTTCGGATGGGCCGGAGGCTCCGCACGCGGCTCCGCCGGCCTCGACAAGACCTGCTATGCCGTCCGCGGAGCGGCCGGCCCACCGCGGCCGGTGCTGGCAGAAAAGCAACGCCAAGGTCGGTTGATTTCCTGAAAGCGACCGGTCGGGATCCACCGGAAGAGGCTTGGCGGTGGACCACCGATCGAGTCGTCATGATCACCCTGACGAGCGATGCGCTCTGAGCATGGTGACCCACCTGACCGGGGCTATCTTGCGCGAAATCCAGCCCCCGGCGGCCCCCGACGCGAGCGGGTCTCATCCCCGATGCAACCGGCAACCTCAGGAGATCACGCAGTGGCCGCGCATTCGCTCACGCTCGCAGCCACCGGCGCAGGCGATCCCACGTCAGCCGAACGGAGTCAGCTTTGGTGGGGTCGCTTGTGATCAGAACCGGGTGTTCAGGGAGAACGACGTGGTGCGCGGCGCACCGCGGCTCTGGAAGCCCTCCCAATACATGATGTCCTGCAGATTCTGGACGCGCACCGTAAACGCGACCTGTTGCTTGAACACCAGGGTGCGATAGGAAGCGCTCACGTCGTGGCGGGTGAAGCCCGGCACCGTGGGTCGCCGACTGTCGCGAAAAACGACGCCATGCGTGAGCGCCAAGCCCTTGACCAGGCTGGGCGGGAGCTCGTACTTGTGGAAGAAGCTCCAGGACTCGCGGCCCGGCCCCTGCGAAACGGGACCACCGACTGCGGCGGGATTGGCCCGGTTGGCCGTCACGAAGGCATGGAGATTCGTGTAGGTGCCGGCGATCTGATAACCTTCAAACAGCTTCACCGTCACATCCGACTCCCAGCCGCGCGACCGCGCCGAGACATCCTGGATACTGCGGCCTCCGGTCACCACCAGCGGATCCAGGCCGGCCTCGATGATATCGGAGGTGAGCGCTTGGCGCGTGCCGTTGATCTGGTCGACCTGGAAACCGGCGGCGTTGAAGAAGACGCGGTTCTTGAAAAGCGCGGTCTTGATGCCGACATCGTAGCCTTTGCCGCTTATCTGCTTGTCGAGCGGCTTGCCGTAGATGTCGATCGCGCTCACGGGCACACCGGCGAACGAGCGGCTCGACGAAGAGAAGACCGAGAGCCAGTCGTTCACCCGGTAGGCCGCGCCGACGGTCGGGGAGTTGGCGTTTTCGCTCACCTTCTGGTAGCGCGCGAGCGCGTCGAGACCGAGGGGATTGCGGTTGATGATGGTGCCCTCGTCGTGGCGCACGCCGGCCATCAGGTGGGCGCGGTTGTCGAACAGGGCGAAGACGTTGGTAAACGAATACCCGCGGCGACGCGCGTGGGCGTTCAGGCGGTTGTTGGGCAGGGTGTAGCGGGCGGCTTCGAGCACCTCCGTCCACGCAGGCTGCAGGGTCGCGCCGAAGACGTAAGGCGTGAGCGCCGGGGTGTTGTCGCGGACGCGATGATTGTCGGTATCGATGTACTCCGCGCCGAGGATCGCCTGGTGCGCGATGCCCCAGTAGTTGAACTTGCCCACGAGGTCGCCCTGGGCGGTGTAAGTGTTCACCGTTTCATTGTCCTTGGTGGCCGACAGCGCATTGGTGCTCGGCACGGTCAGCCCATCCACGACGCGGGTGCTGATCTGGGTGCCGCTGAGCCGCTGGTCGACGCGGTTCATGCGAGAGTAGTTGCCGGCCACGCGCAGGGAGAACAGGGCGTTGAAGCGGTGCTCGACCTGGTTGCCCGCGCGGAAAATGTGCTGGGTGCGGCGGTTGTTGGGCCCGAGGGGATTGAAGTCCCAGGGAATGGTGGTGCCGTTGAGATTCAGTCCGTTGATCGCGCCGTTGCGATGCCAGGTGAAGGCGGCCAGTGGCGAGGTCGCGGCGACCGTGCTGCGCGGGGCCGGCGGGCTGGCCATGTAGTCGATATACTCGACGTTGGCCGTGTAGCGCGTGCTCTCCGCCAGCTTGTAGGACAGCGATCCGTAATAGACGGTGCGGTTGGCCCACGCGAATTGCTGCCAGGCGTCCCCCGACTGGCGGACCCAGACCAAGCGCGTTGCGAGGCGCTTGGTCAGCGGAATGGACGTATCAATCTCGCCGCGACGCATGCCCCAGTTGTCGCCGCGCACCGAGACGGTGGCTTCACGCTTCGACCGCGGCAATTTCGAGATGGAATTGAGCATGCCGCCGGGCTCGGCCACTCCGGCCAGCAGGGAGCTGGGGCCCTTGAGGACCTCGACACGATCCATGGTGGCGGAGTCGAACAGCATGCCGGCCGACGGCTCGCGCATGCCGTTACGATAGGGTTTGTTCTGCCGGAAGCCCCGGACCTGATAGGTGTTGTTGTCGTTGGTCTGGTCCTGATTGCCGACATTCGTGATGCCGCTCATGTAGTCGGTCGCATCGGTAAGCGTGAGCGCGCCGATGTCGTTCATGAATTCGCTCGTCACCACTTGAATCGAGCGCGGGAGTTCGCGGAGATTCATATTGGTGCGGGTGCCGGAGAGTGCGTTCGTCGCCACCCAGCCGTCTTCGCTACCGGCGACGTTGAATTCGGGCAGCACGACGGGATCCCCTTCCGCGGAAGCGGCAGCGGCTGGTTTGGTGGCCGGGGGAGTCTGGGCCGGCAGGGTGGACGTGACGGCCAGCGCGGCGGCGAAACCGCACGAGACGAGAGGCAATCGGAGGAGGCAGGTTTTCATGGTGGGTAGGTGCAAGGGGGGTGAAGGGGGCGCGAATTATTCGCAGAAGTCGACCGTTCCCGGCGTCACCGGCCCGCGCCGGCCGGAGTCGATGAGCATCGGTCCTTCCGGGTTCCAGCCGCCGAGGAATTTAAGGGTCATCTCCAGCCCGAGCCGATCCGCCTCCCGCAGCACAGGGCGGTCGAGCCCGCGCCAGGTCGGCGAGAAAACGCTCGGCCCGCGCGGCACCTGCGCGTTGCCCCGCTGCCCGGCGCCGTCGGCGTCGCAGATCCGGGCGCCTCCGGTGCTGCGCCGCCCCGCTGGCGCGAGCGCTTCGCTGCCCCCCGGAAGCGGACGTCCCCGCGTTCGCGCCTAAAGGCCTGAACGCCGGCGGAGCGTTTCCGGACGAGGCGACCGATGGAGGCTCTCAAGTCCGCCAGCGGTGACAGGGCGTGCTCGGGAGGGCGCCGAGGCGGAAGCTCACCACCGATATGTTCACCCGGGCGGCCAACCTCGGAGCTCAGGGGCGATTGGAGAGAGGGGCGCTGCGGTTCCGTCCATCGGCTCGCTCGCGCTCGCCGCCACCGTCCGCCAACGATCCCCGGAAACGCCCCCGCAAAAAAGCCCCGGATTGCACCGGGGCTTTGTAAACAATCACCTGTTACTGGCAGGCTTCGCAGGCTTCGCCGTTTCTCATGGCCTCAATCGAACAGGCCGTCTTTTCGGCGGCGGTGTAGGATTTCTTACCACCGGCTGCGGTGGCGGCGTCGGCTTTCACTTGGGCGACGCTGTGCGTGCCGCCGGTGTCGCCGCTGTTCTGGCCGCCGTCGGCGCCTTCTTTGATCGCGCCGCGCGTCTCCTTCTTCACCGCGATCGTCGCCTTCTCGATGTTCGAGGCGCCGAGGCTGCGGAGATAATACGTCGTCTTGAGACCGGCGTGCCACGCCTGGCGATACATGTGGCTCAGCGTCTTCAGGTCGGGTGTCTTGATCCACAGGTTCACCGACTGGCTCTGGTCGATCCACTTCTGGCGGCGCGCGGCGGCGTCGACGATCCACTTGGCGTCGATGTCGAAGGCGGTCAGGTAACGCGCCTTCAGGTCGGCGGGGATGCGGTCGATGTCCTTCACCTCGCCGTCGAAATACTTCAGGTTGTCGATCATGTCCTGGTCCCAGAGTCCGCGGGCCTTGAGGTCCTTCACGAGGAAGGGATTCAGGACGATGAACTCGCCGGAGAGGTTCGATTTGACGAAGAGGTTCTTGTAGGTGGGCTCGATGCAGGGCGAGGTCGCCGTGATGTTCGAGATCGTGGCGGTGGGGGCGATGGCGAGGACGTTGCTGTTGCGCATGCCGTGCTTGGCGATTTTGGCGCGGACGGGCGCCCAGTCCATGCGGCCGCCGCGGGGCACCTCGACCTTGACGCCGCGTTCCTGCTCGAGGAGATCGAGCGTATCCTGCGGGAGGAGACCGCGGTCCCACTTCGAACCCTTGTAGGTGGAGTAGGTGCCGCGCTCGGCCGCGATGTCGGAGGAGGCCTCGTAGGCGTAGTAGGCGATGGCTTCCATGGCCTCGTCGTTGAACTCGACGGCGGCGTCGGAGGCGAAGGGGATGCCCTTCATGTAAAGGGCGTGCGCGAGCCCCATGACGCCGAGGCCGATGGGGCGGTGGCGGAGGTTGGAGCGCTTGGCGGCCTCGGTCGGGTAGAAATTGATGTCGATCACGTTGTCGAGCGCGCGGACGGCCATGCGGATGGTCTCGCGGAGCTTCTTGTGATCGAGCTCGCCGGTGGGCAGGAGGTGGGCGTCGAGGATGACGGAGCCGAGATTGCAGACGGCGGTCTCGTCGTTGGACGTGTTGAGCGTGATCTCGGTGCAGAGATTGGACGAGTGGATGACGCCGACGTGGTCCTGGGGGGAACGAATGTTGCAGGCGTCCTTGAAGGTGATCCACGGGTGGCCGGTCTCGAAGAGCATCGAGAGCATTTTCTTCCAGAGCTCGAGGGCCTCGATCTTCTGGCCCATGATCTTGCCCTCTTCGGCGAGCTGCTCGTATTCGACGTAGCGCTTCTCGAAGGCCTGGCCGTAGAGCTCGTGGAGATCCTTGACCTGATTGGAGCGGAAGAGCGTCCACGTGCCGCGGGCTTCCATGCGCTTCATGAAGAGATCGGGAATCCAGTTCGCCGTGTTCATGTCGTGCGTGCGGCGGCGGTCGTCGCCGGTGTTCTTGCGGAGCTCGAGGAACTCGAAGATGTCGTTGTGCCACGACTCGAGGTAGGCGCAGCCGGAGCCCTTGCGCTTGCCGCCCTGGTTGACGGCGACGAGCTGGTCGTTGTGGAGCTTGAGGAAAGGGATGACGCCCTGGGACTCGCCGTTGGTGCCGGAGATGTAGGCGCCGGTGCCGCGGACGGCGGTCCACGAGCCGCCGAGGCCGCCGGCCCACTTGGCGAGGAAGGCGTTTTCGGCGATGCCGCGATACATGATGCCCTCGAGGGAATCGTCGACGTAGTAGAGGTAGCAGCTGCTGAGCTGCGAGTGCATCGTGCCGGAGTTGAAGAGGGTCGGCGTGCTGGAGCAGAAGCGACGGCTCTTGTAGAGCTCGTAGAGGCCGGTGACGCGGGCCTCGCGGTCACCCGGCTCGTCGAGCATCAGGCCCATGGAGACGCGCATCCAGAAGAACTGCGGGGTCTCGATGCGTTTCGCGTTCTTCTGCGACTTGTCGACGATGAGGTAGCGATCGTACATCGTCTGGATGCCGAGGAAGTCGAACTCGAGGTCGGAGGACGGGTCGAGGAGGGCCGCGAGTTTCGCGAGATCGTAGTCGAGGAGGCGGGGGTTGAGGCGCTTGATGGCGACGCCGTGCTCGAGGTATTTCTTGAAGGCGCGCTGGTGGGCGGCCTTGAGGGCGCCGATGCCGTCGCGGGTGATGTCCCAGCCGAGGATCTCCTCGTAGATGTAGGTGAGCTGGATGCGGCCGGCGAACTTGGCAAAGTCGGCGTCCTTCTCGATGAGCGTTTTCGAATTGAGGACGATGGTGGCGTCGAGGTCTTTCTGGGAGATCTGGTCGTAGACGGAGCGGCGGAGCTCGGCTTCGATCTCGTCGTTGGAGAGGCAGAGGTCGAGGCCGATACGGGCGAACTCGATGCGCTTGCGGAGGTCGGCGCCGTCCCAGAAGGAGTTTTCGCCGTTGGCGCGCTTGACGAGGATCATGGTCTCCTGGCCGGCGGCCGCGGGGGTCGCGGAGGCGGACGGGGTCTCGGAATCGGTGCCGGCGTCACGGGAGGCCGCGCGCTCGGCGCGGAAGAGGATGTAGGCCTCGGCGACCTTGAAGTGACCGGACTTCATGAGTTCCTCCTGCACCATGTCCTGGATCTCCTCGATGTGGACGAAGGACTGTTTCGAGGAATGGACGCGTTCGGAGACGGCGCGGGTGAGGGCGACGGCGGGGGCGGAGTCGCGCTGGAGGGAGAGGAAGGTCTTGCGGACGGCGATCTCGACCTTCTGTTCGCTCCACGGCACGACGTGGTTGTTGCGGCGGATGACGCGGAGGGAGGACGTCGCGGCGGAATCGCGGTCGACGGAGATCTTGCGGGCGCGGTTGAGCAGGAGGCTCTTGGCGACGAAGTAGGCGTTGTTGTCGACGAGGGTCTTCTCAATGAGCTCGTAAAGGGCGTTGAGCGAGAGGCGGACGGGCGACTGCGTGCGGGAGAGGACGGCGAGATTGGCGGCGACCTCGCGGCAAATGCGGGCGAGCCAGGCGCGGTTGGCGTCGGTGAAGATATCTTTCTCGCCGCGGGCGAGGTGGACGTTGGTCAGGGCCTTGCCGAGGGTGTCCGCGACCTCAGCGAGAACGAAGCGTTCTTCGCCATGCGGGCAGAGGAGGATGACGTGCGGGAGTTCGATGGTCTCGGTGGCGAGGACGTCGCGCCACGCGTAGTGGGGCTTCTGTTCGACGGGAGTGTGGACGGTGCGCTTAAGGGCGAGATCGTGCGCGAGGGAGGGATTACTCATGGCAGGAGAAGACGAATGGCGAATTTAACGGAAATGGAACAAAGCGACGGGAAGGCCCGGTGAAAAACAACGCCAGCCGTCGCGCAGCCCGAGAGGGCTTCACAACGGCGAACGGCTTGGAGGGTAATTGAAGGGGAGGAAGACGACTCGGACGGTGGACGACCGGGCGACCGGAGCGGGGCGCTCAGAGGTCGTCGTCGTGGGCGACGTTGAGGGAGGAGGCTTTTTGATATTCGGTGACGCGACCCTCGAAGAAGTTTTGCTCCTTCTTGATGTCCATCATCTCGGCGAGCCACGGCAGCGGGTTCTTGACGCCGGCGGCGAGCGGGGCGAGACCGACGCCCTCGAGGCGACGGTCGGCGATGTAGTCGATATAGGTCACGAACTCGTCGATCGCGAGACCGACGGCGTTCACGGGCAGGCAGTCGCGGATAAACTCTTTTTCGAGCTGGATCGCCTCGGCCATGAGGGCGCGCAGCTCCTCCTTGAACTCGGTGGTCCAGATCTCGCGGTTCTCCTCGATGAGATCCATGAAGAGATTGCGGAAGACCTCGATGTGGTTGGATTCGTCGCGGAGCGTGTAGCGGAACATCTGGCCGATGCCGGGAAACTTGTTCTGGCGGTAAAGCGAGAGGACCATGCCGAAGAGGCCGTAAAACTGGGTGCCCTCCATGCATTGGCCGAAAACGAAGATGTTTTTCGCCAGGAGCTTCTTGTTCTCGGGCTGGGTGAGATCGATGTCGCGGCGAAGGGACTTGGAGACGCGGGTGACGAACTCGTTCTTGCGAACGATTGTCGGGACATCCTCGAACATCGCCTCGCACTCGTGCGGGTTGATGCCAAGGGAGGCGATCATGTAGAGCAGGGAGTCGGCGTGGATGTTCTCCTCGTGCGCATGGCGGCCCAGCACGAGCTTGAGCTCGGGAGCGGTGACGAGTTCGCGGACGACGTGCTGGATGTTGTCGCCGACGATGCCCTCGGCGGCCGAAAAGTAGCCGATGCCCATGCGGATGATCCAACGCTCGACATCGGAAACGGTCTTCTCATCGCGCCATTGCTCGATGTCCTTGCCCATCGGGATGTCCTCGGGCTCCCAGTGGTTGGCCTTCATCTTGCGGTAAAGATCGTAGGCCCACTGATATTTAAGGGGGAGGAGGTTGAAGCACATGGTCTGGCGACCATTGATGACTTTTTTGGCGGCAAACGCGGCCTCGGCTTTGTCCTGATCGAGGACGAAGGTCTTGGAACCGACTTGGAAGATCTTTTGCATGGAACCGGAGAAGGGAAAGGGACGGAAACGAAGGTGGAGAAAGTGGCGTGAAGGAGGGTGTTTTCGCTGCACGGCGGCCGCTGGCGATCACAAGTTGTTAGAACTTATTGACGCTTTACTAACCACTACAGGCAGTGGTCCCCCCTCGCAACGACCACAACCGATGGGACTCACCCCGTTTCCCGTCAATAGGTTTGTCGCAAGAAAAGCGTGAATTTTTCCGTGATTTTGGGCTTGCCGGGGCCCGGTGAACTTGGCCCCGAGGGAAAAGCCGGGGCCGGGCGGCGGAAGGGGTGCGTTTCTCCTCTGAAACGGGGCCAAAACCTCCGGAGAAAGGCCCTGAATACCCGGAAATTTCGTCGGGGAAATCACCCGCGGGCCGCCGTAGTGACCACGGCGCGACGCGTCCCGAAATACCTCGGAAGAAATCGTCCCCAAACTCATATGACGCGAAAATCAGACGGTCAGACCGACCGGTGAATTTCCGAATTGGAATCACCCCGCGCGGAGTCGCCTGTCGGGCGAACGCACGGGTGAACACGACCACCCCAACCACGCCGCCACCGGCGCCCGCCACCGGCGCCCGCCCGCGCGCCGATCCTCCGCTCGGGCGCCCTCCTCGTCGTCGCCCTTGCGGCCGTCTACGCCCACCGCCTCGGCGCGCCTTTCGTTTACGACGACGGGCCGGCGCGCACGGACAATCCGACGATCCGGCGGCTTTGGCCGCTGACGGACGGGTTGCTCCCGCAGGCGGCGGGCGGGTTGACCGTGAGCGAACGCCCGGGGCGGAATCTGTCCTTCGCGCTCAACTACGCGTGAGCGGCACGGCGGTCTGGCGTTACCACGCGGTGAACGTGCTCACCCATCCGGCCTCCGCCCGGCTGCTTTTCGGCCGGGTGCGCCGCACCCTGCGACGCCCCGGGTGGGGCGCACAGTTCGGCGACGCCGCCGTCGGACTGGCGCTCACCATCGCCGCGGTGTGGTCGCTGACTCCCCCTGCAAACCCAGGCCGTGACCCACACCGTGCAACGCGCGGAGTCGCTCCTGGGCTTTTTCTATTGGCTCACGCTCCAAGCCTTCGCGCAGGGCACCGAGGCCGCCGCCGCGGCGGACTCCCGGCGGCGGTGGCTCGGCCTAGAGTTCGTCGCGTGTGCCCTCGGCATGGGGACGAAGGAGGTCATGGCCACCGCGCCGCTGCTCGTTTGCCTCTGCGACCGCACGTTTGTCGCCGGCTCGTGGCG
>CAJAYO010000193.1 GCA_903948415.1 uncultured Opitutia bacterium
CCCATCTCGAGGAGGAAAAGCGCGAGCACCCCTTGAAACGGGGTTACGAAGAACGGCCCGACTTTGTCCATGCCGGCCTGGCCGCACAGCGCGCCGACGACCAGTCCGCCCACGAGGAGCAGCACGCTGCGGCCGAACAGGGCCTCGTGCAGGAGTTTTTTCCACGAGCCGGCGAAGACGGAGTCCTGCCGGCCGACGGACATCTTGCCGAGGAGCACGCCGACGACGATCGCGGGCGACTCCATGACGGCGAGAAAGGCGGTCGCGTAGTTTTCGTAGGGCACGTCGATGCTTTTCAGGTAGTTGGTGGCCGCGATAAAGGTCACGGCGCTCACCGAGCCGTAGTGCGCCGCGACGGCGGCGGCGTCGACGGGCCGGAATTTTCCGCCGTAGCGGAGCAGGGGATAAATCCAGAGCGGGATTGCGGCGCCGAGGGCCATGGCGGCGAGCGCCGGGAGGAACACGGTGGCGATGCCGGCCTCGTTGATGGCGACGCCGCCTTTGAACCCCAGGGCGGTGAGCAGGTAGATGGTGAGCGTGACGTAGAGGGCCTCGGGGAATTTCAGATCGCTGCGCAACACGGCGGCCACGAGCCCCAGGGCGAAGAAGAGGACGGCGGGCGAGAGCAGGTTGGCCGAGAGGGCGGAGAAAAAATCCATGAGGGCGCAGTCTAACGAGCAGGACGAATTCTGAAAAACAGATTGTTCCGATGGTTTCGTTCGGTTAATCCGAAGCCATGGGAGAAATGCTGGAGACCCCGGAATGGCTCAATTACCACCATCTGCGGAATTTTTGGATGATTGCGCGGCACCGCAGCATGACGCGGGCGGCCGAGGCGCTGAACGTGTCGCAGTCCACGTTGAGCGAGCAACTGGGCGAGCTGGAGGCCTGGCTGGGCCGACCGTTGTTCGACCGGCGGGGGCGGGGGTTGCACCTCACGGAAGCGGGGCGCGTGACCTTGCAGCATGCCGAGACGATTTTCGAGACGGGGCGCGAGTTGATGACGAGTTTCCGGCGGCCGACCACCGGCGCGCAGCGCGTCCTCCGGCTCGGGGCCGTGGGGCCGCTGTCAAAGAACCTGCAGTTCGATTTTATCCAGCCCTTGCTGGCGGACGCCCGGACCAAGGTCGTCGTGGTGGCGGGCGCGCTCGATGAGCTGACGCGGCAGCTGCAGGAGCACCGGTTGGATTTGGTGCTCTCCAACATTCCGCTCCGTGCCGACCAGGAGCACAACGTCTTCAATCACCTGCTGGGCGAGGTGCCGGTGTTTTTGGTCGGGGGCCGGCCGTTGAAAAAAGCCCGGCCCCGCTTCCCGCTTTTCTTGCGCGGGCAGCCGCTGTTTCTGCCGAGTCACCAGAGCCACGTGCGGCTGGATTTCGATCTGCTGCTGGCGAAGGCCGGGATCGAGCCCGAGGTGCGGGCGGAGGTCGACGACATGGCGCTGCTGCGCCTGCTCGCGCTGTCGGGCGAAGGCCTGGCGCTGGTCTCGAAGATCGTGGTCGAGCGCGAGCTGGAGTCGCGGCAGATCAAGTTCATGTTGCGCGTCCCCGGTTTGGTGGAGCGCTACTACGCCCTCGCGGCGCGGAAGCGGTTCGAAAACGTGTGGCTCGGTGAAATTGTGGAGGCGTTTCGGGCGCGGTTGAAGGTGCTGGGCTCGACTGCGGGCCGCCGGGCGGATGCGCCGTGAGCGCCGCCGGAGACGGATTTCCCTGAAGCCGCGGGCCGCGCGGGCGATTTCCCGGTGATCGACCTCGGTTGTCCAGATCTGGCGGGAGTCCTGCCCATCACCGACGCGCCCGTTGATGACGCCATCGAGCATGCCGGGCAAACTGTCTGCCGGCAGTTGCGCCGGCCGGCCACGCCGTGGGGGGAGCGTGGCGCGGGCGAAGCCGCGGGGGTGGGCCCGGACCGATCGAGGTGATGGTCGCGGTGGGATTTGGCGGCGACCTGAACGGCCTCGTCTCCCTCTGCATGAGCGACGAATGGGCCGAGGATGCGGTCGGGGAAATCCGCGGGACGAGCCCGGCCGAAGTGGCGAGTGAACGCCCCGAAGTGCGGAAGGTCGCGATCGGTGAGGCCACCCCTCGGACCGTTGTCGGCTTTAAGAACGCGCTCTGCCAGCTGGGCTATCCGGGCAAGCTCACGCGGCCGACCATCGGGCGCGGTGAGGGGCTCAAGGTCGGAGCGATCAAGGGGGCGGCGCGGGGCGACGATTTCTTCACGGGCACATCCCCGCCGGAGGGGTCGAGCGATGGGGCGCGGTTGGGTGGCGGCGGTCGGCCGGGTTTGGTTTGGCTCAGCGCGCGGGCCGTTCCGACCGATGATAGGCGTAGGCGCAGGCCAGAGAGAGGGCGGTCAGCCCGTGCCAGAGCGCGTGACCTTGGAGCCAGGCGTCGGGGCCGCTGAATTTTCCGGCGATATCGAGCTGGCGGCAGACCACGGCGGCGGCGAGGGCGAGGGTCGAGGCGGCCAGCCAACGAAAACGCAGGGTGCGGCGGGCGAATACGGCATCCCCGAGCGCTCCACCCGCCGTGATGAGAATCAGCGTGGTGAGCACCGTGGCGGACGACATCGACCACTTGAAGCGATAGAGCAGGTAGCTCGTGACGACGACGAGGGCCGCGAGAAGGGTCCAAAGGGGAATCGGGCGCGGAGTGGCGGCGCGGTCGAACCGGCGCAGCCACCGCCCCAGATGCAGGGCGATGCAGACGAGCAGGGGCGGATACATGGACGCCACGTCGAGTTGCTGGCCCCACCGCGAGAGGGAGGCGTGGTAGAAGCCGCTGCCGAAGCCAAGCAAGCAGCAGGCGAGGCCGAAGAGCAGGCTCAGGGCGGGGGTGGCGAGCACGTAGCCATCGGCCGGACCGGCTGGGCGGCGGAGGTCCCGGCCGCCGAGGGCGAGGGCGTAGAACCCGACCACGACGAACGCCAGATTCGACCAGGTGTTGGAGCGGGTGCGAAACAGATGCTCGGCATAAATTCGTTCCGCGTAGGACGGCTGCCGGAGTTCGCGGCTTTCGACCCAGCCGGTCCACGCCGATTTGCCTTGGTAGGCGCAGGAGAACGTCAGCAGCACCAGCGCCAGCAGAGCGAGGCCGCCCCAGACGAAGGCGTGGTCGCGCAGCGGAAGGCCGAAGCCGAGCCGGAGCGTGACCGGGCTGCCGGGTGGGGGATCCGACGTGAGCGACTTGGGTGGGAGCGGCATGGAACAAGCAAGGTCGTGCGGGGAGTGGGCGGGGCGTTCGGAACAGAATCAGCGGGGCGGACGAGCGGGGCGAGATAATGAGTGGGGGCGGGCGCGGGCAGGCGAGATCCGCGGCGCGCGTTGCACGCGCGGCGTTCGGCCTCGACGCGGGCCGCGATTTCGCGGAGAGGTCGGAGATGACCCTCGTCCACTCTTTCCCCCTGCGGCGTGTGATGTTGGTTGTGGTTTTGACGTGGCTGGGGGGGGCGGGAGAGGCGGCGGAAGCCTCGCTGCCGGAAGGAACGGACTGGCCGCAATGGCGGGGGGTGCGGCGCGATGGGGTGTGGCGGGAAACCGGCGTGGTGGAGAAATTTTCCGGCGAGACGATTCCGTTGCGCTGGCGTGTGCCGATCGGCGCGGGCTACACCGGGCCGACCGTGGCGGCGGGCCGGGTGTATGCGATGGACTACACGAAGGAGACATCGTCCGAGCGGGTGTTCTGTCTCGATTGGCAGACGGGCGCGGTGCTCTGGGAGATTTCCTACCCGTGCTCGTATGCGAGCTTCACCTACGAGGCCGGGCCACGCGCGGCGGTGACGATTCATGACGGGCGGGCCTATGCGCTCGGCGCGGCGGGCAATCTCCACTGCCTCGATGCCGTGACGGGCCAGGTGCAGTGGAAGCGGGACCTGTTGACCGAATACCGGATCAGAATGCCGAAGTGGGGCATTGCGGCCCACCCGCTCATCGAAGGCGACGTGATGATCACGCAGATCGGCGGAGCGGGCGAGGCGTGCGTGGTGGCGTTTGACCGCCGGACCGGCGAAGAGCGGTGGAAGGCGTTTTCCGACGAGGCGTCGTACGCGCCGCCGATCGCGATCGAGCAGGCCGGCCGCCGGCTCGTCGTGATGGCGCTCGGCTATCGGCTCGTGGCGTTCGACGCCGCGGACGGCACGCTGCGGTGGAGTCACGACCAGCCGAAGAGCAGTTGGCCGATCGCGATCCCGGCGCCGGTGGTGCAGGGCGATCTGATGTTTTTCACCACGGCGCATGCGGGCTCGTATCTGTTCCGGTTGGCGAGCGATCGGCCGGCGGTGGACGTGATTTGGGAGCGGGGGCGGCGGCCGCGGACGGACGACACGCTGAGTCCGGTCATTCCGGATCCCCTCTTGATGAACGGACTCGTGATCGGGGTGCAGACCGACGGCGAGTTGCGTTGTCTCGATCTGATGACGGGCAAGCGGCAGTGGGAAACGGTCGAGGCGATGCCGAAGGCGTGGCATGCGACGATGCACCTCGTGCGGGCGGGTGACACCGGCGAGCGGGCGTGGATTTTTACCGAGCAGGGCAATCTGATTCTGGCGCGGCTGGAGGCCACGGGCTACCAGGAGCTGACGCGCGCGCGGCTGCTGGAGCCGACGCTGGAGCAGGGACCGCGCGGGCGGGCGGTGACGTGGGCGCACCCGGCGTTTGCGTATCGGCACGTCTTTGCGCGAAGCGACCGGGAGCTGGTGTGTGCGGATCTCTCGGCGGGGCGGTGAGGGGAGTTAAGGGAAGGGAGAAAAAAAGGCGGGAGTCACAGGACACGGAGCTCGGACACAGAGGACGCGGAGCAAGGCAGCCGGCGGAGGATGGGACCGAGGTCGGGAAGGACGCTGGGGAAAGCGCCCCTCCCGCGGAGTGATCGGGGCGGTGATGTGATGCTCAGCCGGCGGCGAGGACTTTGGCTTGTTGCGCGATGCCGGAGAAAATTTTTTCGCTGACGTGAGTGGGGAATGTTTTGGGCAGGAGATTGCCGACGGTGGAGAGGGTGGAG
>CAJAYO010000194.1 GCA_903948415.1 uncultured Opitutia bacterium
AACCAGCGGGAGAGGGCGCTCTGGAACGGCGAGCCGCCGAGGCCGAGCCAGACGTCGCACGCGGCGATGCAGCGGGTGCGCGCCGGCTCGTCGCAGGGGAACCACGCGATGCCGGGGAAACGGTGGCGCAACGGTTCGAGCGGGAACGGGACGCAGCAGGTGAAGCTGGCCTCCGGCGCGAGCGAGCGCAGCGCCGCGAGGAAGCCGGCGAGCATGAAATCGTCGCCGAGGTTGCCCGCGCCGTAAAAATGGTGCCCGAGATGGATGCGCACGGGCAGGCGTGTGCCGGGAGGAAAACTAAAATGCGAGCACGACTTTCACGTGCCCGCGGGAATGGGTGGGCGCGGCGTAGGACAGGTGCGTGATCTGCCAGCCGTAGTCGGCGCTCAGCGTGAAATTGACGGGGAGGGTCAGGCGCACGCCGAGGCCCGTGCTGGCGAGCGGGGTGAGAATGGCATCGCTGCGGTCGCGCACTTTGTAGAAAACCTGGGCGGCGTCGTAGAACGCGATGAAGCGGGTCTCGAGGGGCGCGCGGTTCTTGCCCAGAAAAGGCAGGGCTTTCCGCAAGGCGGGCATTTGCAGATCGTTGCTGAAGACGAAGCCCTGGTCGCCGGAGTAAATGCGTTCGTTAAAACCGCGCACGGTGGAGGAACCGCCGATGGAGAGTTGTTCGCTGCCGGGGAGGTTGGCGGTGGCGACCTTCGCGACGGCGCGGGAAAACAGGCTCCAATCCTTTTCCAGCGTGAGCAGGCGCTGCACGGAAAACGTGCCGGTGAGGTAGGTGGCCTTGGTGTTGAGCCGGGCGTTCGAAAAGGCCTCGTCGGTGTTGCGGGAGTTGATGTTCCCCGGACTGGCGTCGACGTTGACGCCGAAGAGCCAGGCGCCGCGTGAGTCGCGGTGGACCATGGAAACGCCGGTCGACAGTTGAAAGGTGTCGGTGGTGTTGCGGATGATCGTGGTGCCGCCGTAAGCGAGGTTGTTATTGCCCTGTTTGAAATCGAGGCCGGCGGTGAACTCGATGGGGTTCTCGCCGCCGCGGACCGGCGCCGAGTAGCGCAGACCGGCGAGGATGTTTTGGCCGTTTTGCGTGAAGGCCCCGCCGGCACCGAAGGTCGGATTTACCGTGAGGTAGCCGCCGCTGAACTGCAGGTTGTGGCGCCACGGCAGCGGCACCGAGTAGCTGACCGAATGACTTTGGAAAACGTTTTGGTGATCGGTGGTCGTATATTGGTAGGTGCCCTGGTGGTCGCGACCCCACAGATTGCCGAAATGCAGGGAACCGGTGTAGTGGCGGTTGCCGATGATTTCCGTTCCGGTGTCGTCATAGGACGCGGTGAAGCGGAGCGGGATGCGTTCCTCGACGCCGACGATGAGATCGGCCTTGCCGGGTTGATTCGCGAGATCATTCACGAGCACTTTGATTTGGCGGAAGGGATTGGCGTTGGCCCATTTGACCGCCTCTTCCAAGGTCGACAGGCGGACCTCGTCGCCGACGTTGATGCCGAGCTTCTCCTGCAGCAGCTTGCTGCTGAACCAGCGATTACCCTTGAATTGGAGCTCATTGTAGCGGCCGACCACGACCGCCAAACGAAACACGCCGGCCGAGATGTCTTGGTTGGGCGGCAAGACCTTGACGATCAGGCGGTCATGCTGACGGGCGAACTGAGCGATCGCGTTCGCCAAGCCGTTTAACAAGTCGTTGGTGATGGGTTTGCCGAGGAAGGACTCGACGCTGGCGGCAAATCCGGGCTCGGCCAAAACGGAGACGTCTTGGACGAAGACCTGGGCGTTTCCGCCGCTTGTGGCCGGCAAGGCGGCGGCTTTGGCCTCGGTGTCCGCGATGAGCAACTTTTGGAGTGGGAAGGTTTGCGCGACGGGCTCGGCAGCCGCCAGGAAACGGGCCGCGCCCGATACGCAAAAGAGGAAGAGGAGTTTGAACCACATAATGGCGGGAGTCAGAGAAGTCGGGAGCCGAAAGAGTTCCCCGAATGTTTCTACCCTTCATCGCAAAGCGAGGAACAATGGCAAGCGGAGTGTGCACGCCGTCTCGACTTTCCCCGGTCCGGAAAGACCACCCGCCCCGCCGCCTCCGTCGATGCGATCGCCCCGGTCGCGGAACCCGAGCCGGGAAAACGCGCGGGCGGGTCGGCGCAAAAACGGGAGAATTTACCCAATTCCCGGCGGGGTTTGCGGATTCGGGCGCATTCCGCGCGGCCGATCCGACCCGGGCTTTCGACGCTTAAGTGATGATTGAAAGCGAGTAACCGAGGTGAGCGATCCTTGGCACGGCGCCTGCAATAGTCGCCGTTCGTGACGGAGGTTATGTCCCAAGGTCGAAGTGACCACAATTCGCCTGCTTGCGAGGATGCCCAGGGCCACACTGGCCAAGGGTTTCCTCCAGCGGACTTTGTGCTTGCCAACATCCCAAGGCTTTTACTTCCTGACTCTGGAATGGCGTAATCTCGTATTCGTTCAACAACACTAGTCTTAACCCATGAATAATAAACTGAACAACAACTTCTCTCTGCGGAAGTTGCTCTTGACCGCCCTCGTAGCGGGACCGCTGGCCACGTTGCCCGCGCCCCTTTGGGCGTTGCCCGACGTCACGTCGGCTAACCTGACCACCTCTTCCGGGGTGACCACCCAAATCGTTGGTTCTACGTTGAACGTAACGTCGCCCGACAAGGCGATCCTCACCTGGCAAGCCTTCGGCTCCGGCGCCAGCGGAATTGCTGCCGCCGAAGTCATCAATTATTTCCTGCCGAGCGCGACCTCGTCGGTGCTGAACACCGTCTCGGGCCCGGTTGCGACGACGATCGACGGCAGCATTATCTCCAATGGTAATGTCTACGTCCTGAACAAGTCCGGCATTATCATCTCGCAGACGGCGCAGATCAACACCGGTGGTTTCTACGCCAGTACGGTCGATGAGCCCAGCGGCTTCTTCAGCATCAACGGTTCCCTCAGCTTCGCCGGCACGTCCACCAGCGGCGTGCAAGTTCAAGGCTCGGGCACGACCTCCGGTACCAACGCCGCGACGATCCAAGCGGTTGGACCGGGTAACAACATCTACCTCGCCGGTAACACGGTGAGCGTCGACGGTGGTAAGTTCTTCGGTAACCTCTTCGTCCGCGCTTCTGGGGCTGGCAACAACGCCACCTTCGGTGCGACCGGTCCGGTCAGCGTGAACCTTGTCGGTACCCCTCTCGTCGGCGGCGGCTTGGACGTCCGCACGAACGGCGGCAACGCCGTCCTCTCCGGCGGAGCCGCTAATACGTTGACCATCGCTCCGGCGGTTGCGTCCACGACTGGTCGGGTTTCGATCAATACGACCGGCACCGCGACCAATGGCACGATCACCCAGGGCCTTGGCGCCGTGATCGCGAACACCACGGGTTCCGTGGTGACCCTCAATGCTGGCACCGGCACCGGTGCGGCGGCGATCACCCTCGGCGCGGTTGATTTCATCACCGTCGGGTCGACCGGTAGCAACATCGCCCTCACCGATACCGCTGGCGGTATCACGTTGAACGGGAGCACCGCGACTGGCACGCTGAACGTCACCAGCGCTGGTGCGATCACCCAGGGCACGGGCGCCCAGTCAGTTGTCGGCACGGTTACGCTCGCGCAGGCTGCAGGCAGCGCGGTCAGCTTCACCGGTACGGGCAACATCACCCTCGCCAATTTCGCCAACAGTCCCGCGACGACGACGCTCCTCACGAGCGGCGACCTGACCCTTGGTAGCATCACAGCCACGAATGCCCTCTCCATCACCAGCTCTGGTGGTCAGATCTCTGCGGGCAACGTGACGACGAGCAGCACGCTGACGATCAGCGCCCCGAGCACTTTGGGCAATATTGCGTCCTCCGGTGTTATCCAATCCGGCGGCGTTTCGTCGATCTCGACGGCTGGGAATATCTCGGTCACGACTCGCCTGCAAGCGGGTGGCGGCACCTCGAACATCACCGCAACCGGTGGTAGCATCACCGTTGGTGCGCTCACGACCTCCTCGACGGTCAACCTCTCGGCCCCGGCTGGTTCCATCACGGTGACCGGCGCGGTCACCAACAGTGGCAACCCGCTCAGCCTCTCGGCTGCGACGGGCACGGTCACTCTCGGTAGCGTCACTGCCACGAACAATCTGACGGTTTCCGCTGGCACGATTTCCACGGGCGCCATTTCGACCACGTCCAATACGACGTTGACCGCCTCGACCGGCACGATCACGACCGGCACGATCACGACGAGCTCCACCCTCACGCTGTCCGCTCCGTCCACTGCTGGTGCGATCACGGCGGGTGTCCTGACCTCAAGCACCACGCGCACGGTTACGCTCTCGAGCGGTGGCAGCATCGCGCTGAACACCACGACGGCGCCGGTTCTGAGTGTCACCTCGACGGCTGGTTCCATCACCCAAACCGGTATCGTCACCTCCACGAGCTCGGCCACGTTCGCGGCTCCTCTCGGCGATATTACTCTGACCAACGTCGGCAACGACTTTAACACGGTCGTCCTGACCGGCGGCGCTGGTAGCACGGGCATCCAAGTGACG
>CAJAYO010000195.1 GCA_903948415.1 uncultured Opitutia bacterium
ACTACGCCGCCGCCAAGGGCGGACTCAAGATGCTCACACGGGCGATGGCAGTGGAGTGGGGGCCGCACAACCTCCAGACCAACGGCCTCGGCCCCGGCTATATCCGCACCGCCATGACGGGTGCGCTCACGGTGGACCCGGCGTTCGACCGTACCATCCGGGCGCGGACGCCGGCCGGTCGCTGGGGCGAAGCGGGCGAACTCGTCGGCACCGCGGTGTTTCTCGCGTCTCGGGCGTCGGACTTCGTGAACGGCCAGATCGTCTACGTCGACGGCGGCCTGCTCGCGGCGCTGTAGATGCGGCGGTGCGGCCGTGGTGGCGACGGCTGGGCGCGGTTGGCGGCGGCCCGCGCCGTGCGTTTGGAGGTTGCCCTCGCCGCGCCCGCGGCGAAGAAGACAGGCCCTTGTCCGATCGCTCCCGCCCCATGAATCTACTTCGCCTGCTGGCCCTTGCTTTTTTCTCCGGTGCTGCCGCCCTGGTTGCCGCTCCGGCCCCGCTCGTCCGGGCCCATGCGCACAACGACTACGAGCACGCGCGTCCGCTGCTCGATGCGCTGGATCACGGCTTCGCCAGCATCGAAGCCGATGTCTACCTCGTGGGCGGCCAGCTGCTCGTGGCGCACAACCTCAAGGACGTGAAGCCCGGGCGCACCCTGGAGGCGCTCTACCTCGATCCGCTGCGCGCCCGCGCGACCCAAAATGGCGGGCGCGTGTACCGCGGTGGTCCGACGATCACTTTGCTGGTGGACGTGAAGTCCGAAGCCGGGGCGACCTATGCGGCGCTCCACGATTCGCTGCAGGCCTATGCGGCGATGCTGACCGTGTTTCGCGACGGGGTGGCCACACCGGGCGCGATCACGGTGATTGTCTCCGGGAACCGCGCCCCGGCCGTCATGGCGGCGCAGCCGGTGCGTTTTGCCGCGATGGACGGCCGGATGGCGGATCTCGGCGGACCGGCGACCAGCGCGCTCGTGCCGTGGATCAGCGACAACTGGCAAAAGGTTTTCGCCTGGCGCTGGACCGGCCCAATGCCCGAGGCCGACCGGGTCAAGTTGCAGCGCAGCGTCGCCGAGGCCCACGCCCAGGGACGGCGGATCCGGTTTTGGAATACGCCGGACCGGCCGGAGGCGTGGCGCGTGCTGTTCGACGCCGGGGTCGACCTGATCAACACGGACAATCTCGCTGGCCTGCAGGCGTTCCTGCTCGCTGCGCCCGGGTCGGCGGGAAAATAATACGGTCCGGGCCAGCGGCCGTAAACGACGGCGCCGGGGCCGGGCCACCGCCAAATACATGTCAACCGCCGGGGCGATCCCCGTACACGTCGGCCCACGACCGGTCTGCAGGCGGTTGCCCGACATGCGAACGTCTCCATCGCCGCGGTTTCCCGCGACCTGAACAAATTGGCCAAGCCCACCGGGGTGCGTTCGAGGCCGTCACGCGTCTCCGGGCCAAGGGGCACATGCGCATCCGTCTCATCGAGGGGCGCCCGCAGGGGGCCACGAGCCGCGAACGCCGCTGCCACGCCGCGCTCGTCGAGGGCGGCGTGGCGGTGCGCACGGATCTGAGGCGGGCCGGCGACTTCAAGCCGGCGAGCGGCGGGCTCTTGGCCAACGCGCTGCTCGATCTGCGCCGCCCGCCCACCGCTCTCTTCATCTGCAACCACCGGATGACCGTCGGGGTGCCGGCGGCGATCCACCACCGCGGTCTGCGCGGGCCGCAGGACGTGGCGCGCGTGGGCTTCGATGATCGGCCGTCGGCCGAGGCGCTGGACCCGCCGCTGACGGTGGTGCGTCCGCCTGCCTACGAGGTCGGACGGCAGGCCAGGGAATTGCTTTTGAAACGCATCATAGAGCCCGCGCCGGTGCCGGTGCGTTTGCGGCCCGCGCTCGTTGCGTGCCGCTCCAGGTGGCGGTTGGCGAGGCAGGCCGCGGACAAGCGGCAAAATGCGTGAGCAAAATCGCAAGGTGCGCGCGGCCCAGTTGGCGCGTTCGGGCTATCGTGGCTTTCCCCACCCCAATTTCCGCTCCGCCAGGCCCTGAAAAAATGATCGCGATCGTGCAGGGCCATCTGGATCCGGACGGACGGCACTACGGGCATGCGCTGGCCGCGGCTTACGCGGACGCGGCGGTCGCGGCCGGCTACCCGGTCAACGTGATCGATTTCGCCCGGCTGGAGTTTCCGCTCTTCCGTTCCAAAGCGGATTTCGATCACGGTGCGCCACCCGCGGCGATCCGCGCCGCGCAGACGATCATCGGGCGCGCGGAACCTCGGGTGATTTTTTCCACCGGTGGCTGGGCGCGATGCCCGCGCGGTTGAAGGAATTTTGGGCGCAGGTGTTCCGGCCGGGCTGTGTCGGCGGAGCGGCGGACGTCGCGCCGGGCCGCCAAGGCAAATTGCAGGGGAGGAGCGCGCGCCTCGTCGTGACGAGGGGGATGCCGGCGCGGCTCTACCGGTGGTATTTTGGCGCGCACAGCCTGAAATGTTTGGACCGAATTAGTCTGGGTTCTGCGGCATCGGTCCGATCAAGGAGAATCTGATCTGGCTGGTTGAAACGGAGGACGTCCGGCGCCGGGAAAAATGGCTGGAACGGATGCGGGGGTTCGGGCGCGCGGGCGCCTGAATGGGCGCCTGCGCAAAGAATGGTCACAGAACCGCAACCGGTGCGCAGCGGGGTGCGGTCAGAATGGCTATGGTCAGCGGCCACCCACCCGTCCTTGCACCCCCCGTTTCATGAAATCCGTTCTCGCTGCCATTGATTTTTCCGCCGGCGGCAAGCACGTCGTGGCTGAAGCCGTCACGCTCGCCCGGGCCATCGCCGCCCGCCTGGTGGTGCTCCATGTGGTCCAGCCGCCCCCGGTGAGCGACAGCGATGCCGGCGGGCTCATGAGCAGCCAATACGCGGCCCTCGCGGCGGAATCGGCCGCCGCGGCGCTCGTCCGCCTGCAGAAGAAACTGCAGAAAAACGGCATCACGATCCAGACGGCCCGGCTCGTCGGCTTTCCCGGCCAGCGCATCGTCGACTGCGCCCACGAGCTGCGGGCGGACTACATCGTGCTCGGCTCGCACGGACACGGTGCGCTCTACGACCTGATCGTGGGCCGCACCGCCAGCCATGTGCTGAAACACACGTCCTGTCCGGTGGTCGTGGTGCCGCAGGGTCCCGGCCGGAGGGCCCCGCGGAAAGTGAAACCCGTTTAGCGCAGGGCTCTCGCCAAGCGGTGGCGCGGGAGCCGATGACGCGGTGGCCGTCTGCCGGCGATGCGCCGGCGCCGCGCGAAAACAAGAAATGCGCAGTGATTCGCACAGCGCGCGCACGTTCCACGCTTTGCTCCACGGGGTGGCACGATCAGTTTTGGGATGAGCAATGAATGCGCCATGACGATCAACTGGAAAGCCCAAGCCGTGTCCGCCGCCGACGCGGTTTCCGTCGTGGGCACGGGGCACCGGCTCTTTGTTCACGGCGCGTGTGCCACCCCGGCTCCGTTGCTTGAGGCCCTGTGCGCGCGGAAAGACCTGGCCGACGTCCGACTTTATCACCTCCACACGGCAGGGCCGGCGCCCTTTGCGGCGAGCGGGCGGGAGCGCGAATTTCGCTCGGTTTCGCTCTTCACGGGCGCTCCGCTGCGTCAGGCCATCGCCGAGGATCGGGCGGATTATGTCCCGATTTTTCTGTCGGACATTCCGGGTCTTTTTCTTTCCGGGGCAGTGAAGCTCGATGTCGCGTTGCTCCAGCTGTCGCCGCCGGACGCGCACGGACTGTGTTCGCTGGGCACCTCCTGCGACGCCGCGAAGGCCGCGGCGGAGACCGCCCGGATCGTGATCGCGGAAATCAACGAGCAGATGCCCCGGACCCACGGCAACAACGTCGTGCCGTTCGACCGTATTCACGCCTTCGTGGCGACCGACCGTCCGTTGGTGGAGCACCACTTCGAGCCGGAGACTGCGGTCGAGGCCCGCATCGGCGAACTCGTGGCCGACCTCGTCGAGGACGGCTCGACGCTCCAGATGGGCATCGGTGGCATTCCGGACGCCGTGCTGGCGCGGCTGCACAAGAAACGCGACCTCGGCATCCACACCGAAATGTTCTCCGACCGCATCGTGGATCTGGTCGAGTCGGGCGCCGTCACCAACCGCCTCAAGGTCGTCGGCGCGGGACGCATCGTGACGAGTTTCATCAACGGCACGCGGCGCCTCTTCGATTTCGTGCACGACAACCCGCTGGTGGCGTTTTATCCGTGCGATTGGACGAACGACACCTCGGTGATCCGGAAAAACCCGAAGGTCGTCGCGATCAATTCGGCGATCCAGATCGATCTGTCAGGGCAGGTCTGCGCGGATTCGATCGGGCACCGGATTTATTCGGGCATCGGCGGGCAGATGGACTTCATCCGCGGCGCGGCGTTGTCGCGCGGCGGCAAACCGGTGATCGCGCTGCCCTCGACCGCGGCGGGCGGAAGGGTTTCCCGGCTGGTCGTGCAACTGAATGCCGGCGCCGGCGTGGTGACAACGCGGGGGCATATCCACTGGGTTGTGACTGAATACGGCGCGGTGAATCTCCACGGCAAATCGCTGCGCGAACGCGCCGAGGCGCTCGTGACGATCGCGCATCCTGATTTTCGCGCCGAGCTCCGGCGCGAAATTGTGCAAGCCCGGAGTTTTCCGGCGAAACCCACCGTCTGACCATGTCGACCGAAAGCAATCAGGCCCGCCAAAGTCGCGCCGTCGTGGCCCAGTTGAAGCGCTCGCAGGTGTTTCGCGACTATGAGCAGGCCTTTCGCGAAACCACGGGGCTGCCGATCAATCTGCGCCCGGTCGAGGCGTTCGACCTGCCGCACCACGGCGACCCGAAGGAGGGTCCGTTTTGCGCGCTCATGTCGCAGTCGAACCACTCCTGCGCGGCGTGTCTGCAGCTGCAGAAACGGGTGGAGGTCGAGGCACGGTTGGAGCCGAAGACCCTGAAATGTTTTGCCGGCCTCTGCGACTCGGCTGTGCCGGTGCGCGTGGGGGACGACCTGATTGCGTTTCTCCAGACCGGGCAGATTTTGCTGCATACGCCGACGAAAGCCGATTTCGCGAAGGCGACGCGGGAGCTGGTGAAGTTCGGCTCCGAGGTGGATCTGAAGCGGATGGAGGAGGCCTATTTCCAGACGCGCGTCGTCACGCGCAAGCAATACGAGTCGATCCTGCGGCTGCTCACCATTTTTGCGCAGCACCTCTCGACGCTGAGCAACCAGCTGATGGTCGAAAAGGCCGCGGAAGAACTGCCGGCGGTGGCGCGGGCGCGCGTGTATATCTCCGACCACTACGCCGACGAGCTTTCGCTGAGCGAGGTCGCCCAGTCGGTGAACATGAGCGCGTTCTATTTCTGCAAGACCTTCAAGAAGGCGACGGGCATGACGTTCACCGAATATCTGGCGCGCGTGCGCGTCGAGAAGGTGAGAAACCTGCTGCTCAATCCGCACAAGCGCGTCAGCGAGGCGGCCTACGAGGCCGGATTCCAATCGCTGTCGCAGTTTAACCGGGTGTTCCGGCGCATCGCCGGCGAATCACCCACAACTTACCGGGAGCGACTGCACGGGGCCGGTCGGTGAGGGGTGCCGAAACTGGCAGACGCCGCAAAAGGCCTCGATCTCGCGCCGCGCGATATGCTGGAGGGCGAGGTTGAGTTCGCTGAACGACGCGTCGCGTTCGAGCGGATCGAGCGGCGAAAAGCCGGACTGGGCGAGGACCATGGCCTCCTGGAGCGCCTGCTCGCCGGCGGCGAAGTAGGCGAGGAGCGGATTGCGGCCGCAGGCGCATTCCTGACGGTCGATATAGTTGAGGCGGGGGCCGGCGGGCCGGTGGCGCGAAAGCGGATTCGTGAGCGCGGTGAAGATTTCGTCGAGGGTCCAGTCGATCAGGTGGACGAGCGCGTCGGGGTTCCCGAGCGGCGAGTTGACCTTCTCGGCGCGGAGCAACGCTTCCCATTGCCCCCTGACCGTGGGGCGCCGGG
>CAJAYO010000196.1 GCA_903948415.1 uncultured Opitutia bacterium
CGCCGTGCTCGCGCGCCAACTCGCGCACCTGCGCGGCCAGCTGCACCAACAGATCTTCCGGGTCGTCGAGCTTCGCCCGCGCGTCGGGCGTGGGCGTGAGGAGAATCACTTTTACCCCGGCCGCCTGCGCACGCCCGATCATGGAGACCCACGCCGTGCGCGCCGCGGCGAGTCCCACGCGCCGATCGTTGAGCGCGTAGTCGATGCAGACCACATCGGGCCGCAGCGCGAGGACATCGCGGTCAAAACGCGCCGCCCCGCGCACCGAATCCTCGCCGCCGATGGCCGTCACGATGGCGTTGAGCACCACCGTCGGAAAACGCGCCTTCAGCTCCCGCTGCAGCTGCGCCGGATAGGCGTTCAGCGTGTCGACGTGCGGGGTCTTGAAATAGCCCGCCGGCACGCTGTGGCCGTGAAACACGAGGTTCACGGTGCGGTTGCGCGGATATTCGCGCCCGAGTTCGCCGATCACCGGCGCGAGATAGCCGGCGGGATCGGCCGGCGCGCCGCGGCCTGCGAGCACGAGCGACGGCAAAAGGGTCAAAAAAAACAGGGGACGGAAAAGCATCATGGCGGAACGGGAGGGTCGGAGGAGAATTCAGATTTTCCGCCCGGCGGCCAGCCGGCACCGGCGCCCGTCGGCGGCCGCACGACGCCGCCCGGCGCGCCCCGCGGCGTCGGGCCCGCGGAAAATGACCGCCCCAACCCGCGCCCCGCTCCGCCCCGAAGATCTCCACCCGGCCGAAGACGATGGCGGCGGTCGCGCAGGCGGAGGCGAGCTCGGGCGGCGGCTCACTTGGCGGGCGGCGCCGCCAGGAGAAGCGATTGGAGTTCGGTGAACCGCGCCCGCTCCGGGTCGTCCGGGGCGATCCGCAGGCCGAGATCAATGAAGGCGGCGGCCTCCGCCACGTGACCATGCTCGAGAAACAGCGCGGCGGCGCGGTGCACCAGCGACGGCCGGCGCGGAAACAGCGACACGCCCTCGGACAGCACGGCGAGATGCCCGGGCGTCGGCGGCACGGCACTGTGCGCCCACACGTCGGCGATCAATTCATACACCTCCGGAAGCGGCGGCAGTTGGCCGCGCGCGGTGAAGAGCGGCGCGAGCACGCCGGCGGCCTGGCCCGCATCGAGCCGGCCCCCGGCGGCGGACGCGGCGAGATGCTCAGCGAGGCGCAGCCGGGCCAGTTCCAACCACGCGCGCGGCCGCACGACGTCGAGCCGGGCCGCGGCCTCCAGATAGTCGCGCGCGGCGACGGGGTTGCCGGCGTCGATTTCGCAGAGGCCGAGGATGGCGAGGAGCCGCGGATCGCGGTCGTCGCGGTCATAGGCGCGGAGGAGGGTGCGCCGCGCCTGCTCGGCGTATTTCGGCGCGAGCTCGGGATAGCGCCGGCGGACGTAGTCGATCTCCAGCCGTTCCCAATCGCCCTTGATGCGCGCGATCTCGCCGTCGGTGGCGTGGCGCAGCGGCAGCGGCGGCAGCTTGATTGGGGCGCCGGGGCGCAACGTGACATCCTTGCGCACGGCCACCGGAAGAAACGCGGTGAGTTGCTCCGCCAGTCCGGCGTAGTCGAAACCGAGGCAGTCCTGCGCGAGTTTCTCCGTGGCCAACTCGACCGAGGAGCGTTCGACAAATTTCAGGAAGCCTTCGCGGCGCGGACTGCCCTTGCCCTCCAGGCCCCACCGGATAAACAGCTCGGCCTGCGCGGCCCACACCCGCAGGTTTTCCGCCATGGTCTGGGCGTTGGCCGACGAATCGCCGCGCAGAAACGCCGCCAGCGGCAGGAGCGGCCGCGCTTTTTTGGGGTCGGCTTTCAGCACGAGCGTCTCGGCATCCGAGATCCACTCCGCCGGCGGCATCGTCAGGGTCTCGCGGTGAAATTTAATCTTCGGATACAGCCCCATCAGTCCGGCGATGAACCACGCAGGCAGGACCGGTGTGCGGCTTTTCGCGAGGTAGGCGACATAGTCCGGCGTGAGAAACATGTTGTCCGCGTCGAGCTCGCCGTTGCGCACGATGGCGAAGATGGCCATGGCATCCTTGTCCCACAGCCGCATGTTCGGGAGGAAACTGTAGCGGCGCGGCGCCGGCGCCGCGCCACGAAAGCCCCGGCCGCCGAGGTCCGGGCCCCCGTCCGGTGGCGGCGGGCGGGAGTCGGCCCCGCGCAACAGCTGCGCGATGATTTCCTGCGACGCGGCCGGACGCATCTCCTCGTCGTAATAGATGATCGTCTTCGGCACGGCGTGCTTCACCTGCAGGGGCTCGGGCAACACGAGCGCGAGCAGCCGGTGCAACCGGTGATAGGTTTCCGTGAGCTGGCGCGTGGTGGAGTCGTCGCAGCGCGAGAGAATCTCGAAGTCGGGGCTCCGGGCGTAGCGCCACGGAGGCCCTTTCGCCATTTCCTCCACCATGAACGGCGGCAGCGCCACCACGCCGGGTTCGTCCGCCGCGTGCACCGGTCGCAGGGCCGGGACGCCGAACGCGAGCGACAGCAACAGGCCCACGGTGCAGCGCGGCATCACGGAAACAGGCTTATTCCGCCCCCGGATGGATTTTTGACTTTGGTCGACCGTCCGCTCGCGGGCGCTCGGAGCGCCTGCCAGCAGGCGGCCTACGATGAAGGGGCGGAAGCTCACGTGACGTTGGTTTTACCGCACCGAAACGGGCTCGGCTACTCTCGCCGTGTCGCGCCGCGCCCAAACCCGCAGTACCGCACCGTCGCCGGCGCGGCCACCCGACCGGTGTCACGCGAGCTGGGGCACGACGAAGGGGGCACGGTAGGCGCGCGTCAGGAGCGCATTCGCCGCCGCGGCGTCGGGGCCGGTGAAGCGCTCGGCCTTGGCGTCGACGGTGAGCGTGACGCCGAGGGTGGCGGGCGTTTTCCCGAGATCGACCTGGTTGGCGCCGAGGTGTTCGACCATGCGGCCGTACGCTTCGACCAGCGGGGCGTTGGCCGCGATTTTTTCGCGCAGCGCGCCGGGCAAAAGGCCCCGGCCGAGTTGGTGCGAGATGTTGCCGAGGTGGCAGAGAGCGCTCGACACGTGGCCCTCGAGAATGGGCCCGCGGAGGTCGGCCATCTTGCGGCTGCGCACCACGTCGATGAAGTTCTGCATGTGGCCGTCGCTGCCCTTGAATTCCTTCACGACCTTGCCGGCCTTGTCGTAGGCGGTCGCGGAGAAATAGCTGCCGGTGGCAACATAACCGCCCTCGCAATCGACGACGTTGCCGACGCCGACGCCGCGATAGGTGTCCATCGGGTTGTCTCCGCCGCGCCGACCCTTGCCTTTCCCGCCATCGGCCCCCGCGTTGGCGGCCTCGGCGGCCGCCTCGTCGCCCTTGGCGCCGGCCACGGCGCCGGCCGCTTTCGAGGGCAGTCCACGCACTTCAAAGATGAGCGGGGCCGTCGCGTAATCGTGAATCACGACCTGCGTGTTGGGCGTGTTGCCATCGTCCTCATAGCCGAGGCGGCCGCCGATGCTCAACGTGTGGCGCGGCAGGCCGGGCTCCCCGAGGAACCACCGCGCCACGTCCATCTGGTGAATGCCCTGGTTGCCGACGTCACCGTTGCCGGTGAGGTAGTCCCAGTGCCAATCGTAATGCAGACGTTTGCGGTGCAGCTCGGCCTTGGGCGCAGGACCCGACCAGAGGTCGTAGTTGACCGTCGTCGGCACGGGCTGCGCGCCCGCGGTTTTGCCGATGCTCGGGCGGGCCTTGTAACAGAATCCCCGTGACGCGATGATTTTGCCGAGGTTGCCGGCCCGGGTCCACGCCACGGCTTCGCGCAGGCCGTCGCCCGAGCGGATTTGCGTGCCCGACTGGACGACGCGTCCGTATTTGGCGGCGGCGGCGACGAGCTGGCGGCCTTCCCAGACATTGTGCGAAACGGGTTTCTCGACGTAGACATCCTTGCCCGCCTGACAGGCCCAGACCGCCTGCAGCGAATGGAGATGGTTGGGTGTCGCGATCGTCACGGCGTCGATGTCCGTCGCCGCGAGCAGCTCGCGGAGATCCACATAGGTGCGCACGGAGGCATCGAGGTCTTTTTTCGTGCGCTCCAAGACGGCCGTGTCGGCATCGCAGATCGCGACGAGCCGCACGCCCTTGATCTTGGCGAGACTGGCGAGATGGGATTTGCCGCGGCCGTTGAGACCGATCACGGCGACGCGGAGGTCGCCGTTGGCGCCGGCGACCTGGGCCCACGAACGGGCGGAGACCGCGGTGGCGCCGACCAGCGCGGTGGTGCGGAGGAAGGCGCGGCGGGTGAGGTGATTGACGAAGAGGGGCATGACGGGGAGGGGATGGGGAGTAGGGCGGACTTCCGTCCGCCTTTGCGAGCGTAGCGAGGGATTCGAACCAAAGGCGGCCTGAAGTCCGCCCTGCCTTATTTTCCGGCGGCGTAGGCTTGGTAGTGTTCGGCGATCTTGGCGGCCTTCTCGTCGCCCATGTGAAAATAGAGGCGCCAGCGGAACGTCACGCTGCCGCCGGCAGGAATCGTCAGGGCGCCGGCCTTGGGGTCGTTCTTAAATTCCTTTTCAAAGTCGTGCTTGCCGAAGGGATTCGCCGCAAACAGCCCGTAATCGCGCACGTGCCACCACGTCGGGTGGCGGGGGTTCTTCGGGTGGTCGAACATCGCGATGCCGTAGACCTTGCCGTCTTTCGGCCCCTGATAATCCACCCAGGTCGATTTCTTGCTCCACGTCGCGCCGTCGCGGATACCCTCGGCGTTGACGATGGTGCCCTGGGTGTCCGTTTTCTTTTTCTGAAAGGTGTGCGGGGGCGTCATCCACTGGGCAACGCGCATCGCCATCGAGCCTTCCTTCGTGTCACCGAACACCACCGGTTTGTCCGCGGGCGCCTTCAGCGTCACCTCGTAGTCGATCTGGCGGCCGTCGGCGACGGCACGGAGGCGAACCGTCGTCTCGTCGGTGCACTGCACGACGCCGCCGGCGTTCACCCAGCGATTGCGGGACTCAATCGTCGCCGTGCTACCACTGGCGCTGGCCTTGACCGATTCGTTCATGATCGTGCCCTGCTTCGGCCCGTTCGTCTCGGCCCAGAAATCGAGACCGTTGACGTCGCCATGCGTGAACCACAACGAGCGGTGATGCGGATGGTCGAGCTCCTCACCCGGCGTGTCCTTCTTCATCGGGAAATCGCGGTTCAGCCGGGTGCCGTCCGCCGCGAGCACGGGATAAAAGTACGGGCGCGGGCCGCCTTTGAACAGGTATTCGGTGAACAACTGGCCGCCGAGTTCGACGCGCACGCGGTCGTCGGAACGCGTGACTTGGGCGGACGGGGCGGCGACCAGGGAGGAAACGAGCGGCGCAAGGAGGGCGGCCGCAAGGAGGGGAAGCAGGCGGGTTTTCACTTTCGGTATGACGCAGCCCCGCGGCGAAGGGTGCAAACGGAAAACGGCCGCGGGCCCGCCCGGGCGGTTTTTCCTCCCACCGGCGCGCCGCTCGCCTGCCGCCGCCCGGGCGCGCCCCGGACCGGGCGGCGACATAAAACGGCCTCGGGCCACGGTGAGGCCGTGGCGGGCGGATGATTCCGCCGAAAAGGCCCCGGGCTTTCCGCCCCAGGGCCGGGGGACTCGCTGCGGGCGCTTATTTCCAGTTCAGCACGAGGCGGGTGAAGTAACCGGTGTCCATCTTGTCGACGCCTTTGCCCGGCTTGCTGTTGTAGTCGTTGTTCACGCCGAAACGGAGCTTCCAGCTCGGATTGGCCAGCGGCAGCTCGAGGAAGCTCTCGTGCGTGGCGCGGAAATTCGCGAAATCATCGAAGGACGGCACGATCGCGAGACGGTTCACCAGGCTCGCGTGGTCGAGCTGCAGGCTGTGCGCGAGACCGAAGTCCAAACCGGCCGCATTCACATCCGTGGTGAACAGGCTCTTGTAGTTTTCGGTGCGGAACGAAAGACCCGCGCGGCCCGTGAGGGTTTGCTTCGGCGCCTTGATCAGATCGTAGCCCAAACCAAACGCCGCGACATTGTAGAACTGGATATCCTTGATGCGATCGAAGCCACCTTCGTCGCGCACATACCACGACTTCTTGCCCGAAAAGTTGCTCTGGTAGTCGCTGCCGGCCTTGAACTGGTCGGCCGATTTCTGGCCATCGGTCACTTGCCGGTCGTAAGCGGTGTAAAATGCGAGCTTGTCGTGCACGCCCGCGAGGGTCGCGCGCAGACCGGCCGACGTGCCGAGCTGGCTCTTGTTGCCCGACTTGCCGGCGATGTCGACGTTGGCCTCGTAAGCCCAACCGCGCTCCAGCGCTGCGATCTGCGGATCTTTGCCGCCCGCCGCCCACGTCGAAGCGACTTTCTCCACCGTCGTGCTGATCGTGCCGTCGGCGCCGGCGATCTGCAGGCTGCCGGCCGCGCCGGAAATCTTGCCGTCGATGCGCGTGCCCGTCGCGAGACGGACCGCCACCGGCGCGTCGGTCGTGATCGCCGCAACTTCGCTCTGCTTGATCGTGATCGCTCCGGCGTAGCTGGTGTCCACCACCACGACCCCGCCGTCGATCTTGGATACCTTGCCGACAATGCGGGCGCCGCTCTTCGTCTCAACGACGTCGGCGGACAAATGGGCCGCGCCAAAAGCGACGGCGGCGAGGGCGAGGATGGCCCGGAAGAGGTGGGTTGTGTTCATGGGTTACAGGTGAAGCCGTGGGGAATTACTCTGTCGCAAATCTCTGTCAAGCCTGGTGGTTTCCCCCTAGTTTTAGGTCGAGATCCACGCGGTCGGCTGCCCGGACTGCTTACCCCGGGGCGAAACCCTGCTCGACAGGTGCTCGCCCCGGGCTTTGCCTCGCGCGTCACTCGCTCCCCATCGCCCAGTCGCACCACCACGCATGTCCGCCCACGTTTCCCGCCCTGCCCTCATTGTCGCCGACCGCTGGCGCGACTATCAGCTCCTCGAGTGTGGCGACGGCATGAAGCAGGAGCGCTGGGGCGCCTACACCCTCGTTCGCCCCGATCCGCAGATCATCTGGCCCCGCCACCAGAAAGCCGCCGGCACCCGCTGGGAAAACTGGGACGGCTTCTACCACCGCAGCGAACAGGGCGGCGGCAAATGGGAGTTTCGCCAGGCCCTTCCCGACCACTGGAAACTCGCCTACGACTCCCTCGGCCTCACCTTCAAGATCCACCCCACGTCCTTCAAGCACACCGGCCTCTTCCCCGAACAGGCCGTCAATTGGGAGTGGTTTTCCGCGAAGATCAAAGCCGCCCGCGCGGCCGGTCGTGAGGTCAATGTCCTCAACCTCTTCGGCTACACCGGCGCCGCCACCGTCGCCGCCGCGAAAGCCGGCGCGAGCGTCACCCACATCGACGCCGCCGAAGGCATGGTGAAATGGTGCAAGGAAAACGCCGTCCTCAGCGGCCTCGCCAACGCCCCGATCCGCTACATCGCCGACGACTGCCTGAAATTCGTCCGCCGCGAGCAGAAGCGCGGGAAATTCTACGACGCGATCATCATGGACCCGCCCACGTACGGCCGCGGCGCCACCGGCGAAATGTGGAAACTCGAAGAACATCTGTGGCCGCTCCTCACCGAATGCCGCGCGCTGCTCACCCCGCAGCCGCTCTTCTTTTTGATCAACGCCTATACCGCCCGCCTCTCGCCCACCGTCGTGGCGAACCTCCTCGCCGAACTCCTCCACGCCCGCGGCGGCTCCATCACCGCCGGCGAGGTCGGCCTGCCCATTCAGCGCGACGGCAAGGTTCTTCCCTGCGGCATCTACGGTCGCTGGGAAGCCTGACGCTGCGACGCAACGGCTCCGCGGCCGCCGTCCCGGCTACCGCGAGAACGCACCGGCGTTCTTCGTGAACTGTTTCTCCAGACTCCCGCAGACCAGTTCGCAGAGTTTAAAAATCGAGGGGTCGGCGATGGCGTAGAAAACCTGCAGGCCTTCTTTGCGCCGCGCAAGGACGTGCGCCTGCGTGAGCGTCTGCAGGTGGCGCGAAATGTTCGCCTGCGTGCCGCCCGTCGCCTCCACCAGCGCGTTCACGTTCATCTCACCGGCAAACAGCGCCTGCAACAGCCGCAGCCGCATCGGCTCCGCGAGCACGGCAAACCGCCGCGCCACGTGCTCGAGAGCTTCGTCGGACAGGGGACTCTTTTTTGCCATCCGGCCTACGGAACAGATGCTTGACATGAGTTCAAGTATATGAGTCTATGCGCATACAAAGTAAAGAACGAACGGTCTCTCCCATGAAAATCGACTCCCTCATCCGCTTCCTCGCCGGCACCGTCACCCTCGTCGGCGTCGCCCTCACCCACTTCATCAGCCCGTGGTGGCTGCTCCTCCCGACCTTTGTCGGCCTCAATCTCATCCAGTCCGCCTTCACCGGCTTCTGCCCGCCGAGCCTGCTGCTCCGCGCCCTCGGCTGGCTCGGCGACGACGGCATCATTCACTGGGGCGGCCGCAAGACGGGCACCTGAACGCCCGCCCGCTGCCCACCCACCCGCTCGACCGCCGTCCACCGCCCTCCGCTCCCGCGCTCCCAACCATGTCCTCACCCGTCGTCCGCTTCGCTCTCACCGTCCTGGCCGGCTCCACCCTCGGGGCCGTCCTGGGTTATTTCGGTCAATGCAACTCCGGCACCTGCCCGCTCACCTCCACCTGGTGGCGCGGGGCGCTTTACGGCGGCGTCCTCGGTCTCGTCGCCGCCCTCTCCGGCCGCTCCGGCTAAACCCACCTGTAGCCCGTTGGGTTACACTCCCGCCCCCATGCGCTCTCTTTTTATTTCGTTTTTCGCCGCCGCGATGCTTTTCCCCGCCGCTCTCCGCGCCGAGTCCTGGACCCTCGACCGCGCCGTCGCCACCGCCCTCGAACGCCACCCCGACGCCCGCGTCGCCCGGGCCCGCGTCGACGCCGCCCAGGCGATGGTCGATCAGGCCCAGTCCGCCTGGCGCCCGCAGGTTTCCCTCTCCGGCCGCTACACCGACACCAACAGCCCGATGATGGCGTTCGGCTCCATTCTCAACCAACGCGCCTTCAACTTCGGTCTCGATTTCAACCGTCCCGGCAACATCGACAACCTCAACGCCACCGGCACCGTCGCCTACAATCTCTACGCGGGCGGCCGCGCCACCGCGGGGCGCAACGCCGCGAAAGCCGGCACCGAGGCCGCCGATCTCGACCTCCGCGCCGCCCATCATCGGCTCGCCGCCGAGGTCGTCCGCGCTGCGTTGAATCTCCGCAAAGCCCGCGAAGCTGTCGTCGCCGTCGCGGGCGGCGTCCGCGCCTACGAAGCCGCCGTCGCCGTCGCCCGCGCGCGCTCCGAGGCCGGCCAACTCCTGCGCGCCGATTTCCTCAGTCTCGAGGTCCAGCTCGCCCAAACCCGCGAATCCCTCTCTTCCGCCCGCCACGGCGCCGCCCTCGCTTCCCGCGCCTTTCATTTCGTCCTCGGCCTCGACGCCACCGAAACCACCGTCGAACTCCTCGACGAAGATCCGGCCCTCGCACGTCTGTCCGCCCCGGATACCCGCGACTTCTCGCCGCGCCCCGAACTCCTCGGCCTCGCCGCCCGCGTGCGCGCCGCCGAGGCGATGGTCGAGGCCGCCCGCGGCGCGCGCCGCCCAAACGTCAACGCCTTCGCCAGCTACCAATACGACCACGGCTGGCAGACAGCCCGCCACGGCGACTGCTGGCTCGCCGGCGTCTCGGTGGACGTCAACGTCTTCGACGGCGGCCAGACCCACGCCAAAGTCCGCCAGAGCAGCGCCGAGCTCACGCAGGTGAAAGAAATGCTCCGCAAAGCCACCCTCGGCATCGGCCTCGAAGTCGAACAGGCCCGCCTCGCCCACGCCGACGCCATCGAGCGCCTCGCCGTCTCCGCCCGCGCCGTCGAACAGGCCGCCGAGAGCGCCGCACTCAGCCGCGCCCGTTTCGAAAAGGAAGCGCTGCTCACCGCCGACCTCATCGGCGTCGAGAGCCGCCACCTCGAAGCCCGCCTGCGCCGCACCTTCGCCGCCGCCGACGAACGCCTCGCCCTCGTCGAACTCCGCCGCGCCCTCGGCCTCACGCCGCTCCCCCAACCTTAAGCCTCCTTTCACCATGAAGTCCGTTCGCCGCTCCTCCCTTCCGCTCGTCTCCGCCTTCACGGCCGCCGTCGCCCTCACCCTCCTCCCCGGTTGTAACAAGCACGCCGCCCCCGCCGCGGCCGCCGACCCCGCCGCCGCGCTCCCGCCCGCCAAGGTCCGCACCGCCACCGTGCGCGCCGAAAATCTCCCCGCCTCCACCGAAATCCCCGGCACGATCCGCCCCCTCCAGCGCGCGCAGCTCGCCGCCAAAATCATGGGCACGATCGACGAACTCCCCGTCACGCTCGGCCAACGCGTCGCCGCCGGCGACCTCCTCGTCAAAATCTCCGCCGGCGAAATCACCGCCCGCGTCACCCAAGCCCAGTCCCAGCTCAACGCCGCCCGCCGCGACCTCGACCGCGAGCGTTCCCTCCTCGAGAAAAACGCCAGCACCGCCGATATGGTCCGCGGCCTCGAAGACCGTTTCGCCGGCGCGCAGGCCCTGGTCCGCGAAGCCGAAGTCATGCTCGGCTACGCCACCCTCCGCGCCCCCTTCGCCGGCGTCGTCGCCCGTAAACTCGCCCAGGCCGGCGATCTCGCCTCGCCCGGTTTCCCGCTGCTCGAGCTCGAAGGCACCGACGCCTTCCAGGTCGAAGCCGCCGTGCCCGACTCGCTCGCCGCGAAACTCGCCCCGGGCACCGCGCTCAGCGTCGAGGTGCCCGCCGCCGGCCTCACCTTCTCCGCCCCGCTCGCCGAACTGTCCTCCGCCGCCGACGCCGGCGCCCGCAGCGTCCTCGCGAAACTCACCGTCCCCGCCGGCACCGCCGTGCGCTCCGGCCAGTTCGTCCGCGTCTTCCTCCCCGGCGCCCCGACCCCCGCCTTGCTCGTCCCCACCGCCGCCCTGGCGCCGCTCGGCCAGATGGAGCGCGTCTTCGTCGTCGGCCCGAACAACCGCGCCGTCCTCCGCCTCGTCAAATCCGGCGCCACCCGCGGCGACCGCGTTGAAATCCTCTCCGGCCTCGACGACGGCGAACGCGTCGTCGTCGCTCCTCCCGCCGCTCTCCGCGAAGGCCAAACCCTCGAACTCCTCCCGTGAGCACGCCCGCCGCCTCCCCTCTCACCGACCCGGCACGCTACGGTTTCGCCGGCCGCATGGCGTCGATCTTCATCGACTCCAAGCTCACGCCCATCGTCGTCGCCGCCTCGCTGCTTCTCGGTCTCTTCTCGATCCTCATGCTCCCGCGCGAGGAGGAGCCGCAGATCAAGGTGCCGATGATCGACGTCCTGGTCGCCATGCCCGGCGCCTCCGCCGCCGAAGTGGAAAACCGCGTCACCCGCCCGATGGAAAAATTCCTCTGGGAAATCCCCGGCGTCGAATACCTCTACTCCACCGCTTCGCCCGGCGGCAACATGACGGTCGTCCGCTTCAAGGTCGGCACCGACCTCGAGGCTGCGCTCATCCGCCTCAACCAAAAACTCCAGGCCAATTTCGACCGCATCCCGCTCGGCGTCTCCCCCCCCCTCGTCAAACCGCGCACGATCGACGACGTCCCGATTCTCGCCGTCACCTTCCACAGCGCGCGCTACGACCACGCCACGCTCCGCCGGGTCGCCGCCCAGGTGGACGATATCGTCAAAGCCCTGCCCGCCGTCGCCGAGACCACCCTCATCGGCGGCCAGCGCCGCCAGATCAGCGTCTCGCTCGATCCCGCCCGCCTCGCCGCACACAACCTCAGCGCCGCGTATCTCGTGCCGATGCTGCAGCAGGCCAACGCCCAGACGCATACCGGCGCCCAGTCCTCCGCCAATCGCGAAACGCTCCTGCAAACCGGCACGTTTTTCCGCGACGCCCGCGAGGTCGGCGCCGTCGTCGTCGGCGTCGCCGAGGGCCGCCCCATCTATCTCCGGGATGTCGCCACCCTCCGGGACACGGCCGCCGAACCCGCCGACTACGTGCTCTTCGGTCGCGGCGGCACCGCCTCCGCCAGCGAGGAAGCCGCCGTCACCCTCAGCCTCGCCAAGCGGCCCGGCGCCAACGCCGTCGATGTCGTCACCGCCGTCCTCGCGAAAATCGACGCGCTCAAGGGCACCCTCATCCCCGCCGACATCACCGTCTCCGTCACGCGCGACTACGGCGCCACCGCCTCCGAAAAATCCAACGAGCTGCTCCTCCACATGGGCATCGCCGTCTTCGGCGTCGCCGTGCTGATCCTCCTCTTCCTCGGCTGGCGCGAGTCGATTGTCGTGCTCCTCGCGATCCCCGTCACCCTCGGACTCACGCTCCTCGTGTTCTACCTTTATGGTTACACGCTCAACCGCATCACCCTCTTCGCGCTGATCTTCTCCATCGGCATCCTCGTCGACGACGCCATCGTCGTCGTCGAAAACATTGTCCGCCACATGGGCCTGCCGAGCTGCCGCCGCAAGCGCCTGCTCCAAATCGCCGTCGAGGCCGTCGACGAGGTCGGCAACCCCACCATCCTCGCCACCTGGGCCGTCATCGCCGCCGTCCTCCCGATGGCCTTCGTGAGCGGCCTCATGGGCCCCTACATGCGCCCGATTCCCATCGGCTCCAGCGCCGCCATGGTGTTCTCCCTGCTCGTCGCCTTCGCGGTCACGCCGTGGGCCGCCCTGCGGATGTTGCGGGGGCACCACTCGAAGCAGCACGCCGCCGACGCCGCGGCCTTCGTCGACGCCCCGCTCTCCGACGAAACCGAGGCCGCCGACGAAGCCATTTCCGAAAACACGTTCACGCGTCTCTACCAGCGCCTCATGCGCCCGCTCCTCGCGCACCGCGCCTGGCGCTGGACCTTCCTCCTCGTTGTCGCCGCCGCCACGGTCGGCTCGATGGGCTTGGTCGGGATCAACGCGGTGAAGGTCAAGATGCTCCCCTTCGACAACAAGTCGGAGTTCCAGATCATCGTGAACTTCCCGGAGGGCACCACCCTTGAGCAGAACGCCCGCGCCGCCCGCGAGATCGCCGCCGCCGTCCGCACCGAACCCGAGGTGCGCGACTACCAGATCTACGCCGGCGCCGCTTCGCCGTATAATTTCAACGGCCTCGTCCGCCACTACTTCCTGCGCCGCGGCCCCGCGGTGGCCGACATCCAGGTCAACCTCCTCCCGAAGCACCAGCGCACCGCCCAGAGCCACGACATCGCGAAGCGCATCCGCCCGCGCGTGACGGCCATCGCCGAAAAATACGGCGCCGACGTCGCCGTTGCCGAGGTCCCGCCCGGCCCGCCCGTCCTCCAGACCATCGTCGCCGAAATCTACGGCCCCACCGAAGAGGCCCGGCTCAAGCTCGCCGCCAAGGTCCGCGAGATCTACCGCGCCACCCCCGGCGTCGTGGACATCGATTGGTATGTCGAGGACCGCCAGCCCAAGACCGTCTTCCACGTCGACAAGGCCAAGGCCGCGCTCCACGGCATCACCGAAGCCGCCATCGCCCGCACGATCCAACTCGCCGTGCAGGGCTACCCCGCCACGCTCCTCCACACCCCCACGGAGCGCGAAGACGTCGCCATCGTCCTCGAACTCCCCCGCGCCCTTCGCGCCCGCCCCGACGATCTGCTCTCGCTCTCCGTGCGCTCCGAGCTGAATCCCGCCGCGCCGCTCGTCCCGCTCCGCGAACTCGTCACCGTCGAGCAGACGCTCGGCGAACGAAACATCTACCGCAAAAATCTCCAGAACGTGATCTACGTCACCGCCGACGTGGCCGGCGTCGTCGAGAGCCCCGTCTACGCGATCCTCGAGATGAACCAGGCCCTCGCGAAACTCGACGGCCGCGACTTCGGCGGCACCACCGCCCACGTCGAGTTGTTCAACATCGCCATGCCCACCGACGACCGGGAACCGGCCATCAAATGGGACGGCGAGTGGCAGGTGACGCTCGAAGTCTTCCGCGACCTCGGCCTCGCCTTCGGCGCCGTCTGTATCCTGATCTACATGCTCATGGTCGGCTGGTTTAAGAACTACTCCACTCCCCTCATCGTCATGACCGTCATTCCGTTCTCCCTCGTCGGCATCATGCCGGCGCACGCGCTGATGGGCGCATTTTTCACGGCGACCTCGATGATCGGCTTCATGGCCGGCGCCGGCATCGTCGTGCGAAACTCCATCATTCTCGTCGATTTCATCGAGCTGCGTCTCAGTCACGGGCGCACCCTGGCCGAAGCCTGCATCGAATCCGGCGCCGTCCGCTTCCGCCCGATGATGCTCACGGCCTTCGCCGTCGTCGTCGGCGGCCTGGTCATTCTGGCCGACCCGATCTTCCAAGGGCTCGCCATTTCCCTGCTCTTCGGCGCCATCGCTTCGCTCGTCATCAGCCCGCTCGCCGTGCCGCTCATCTACTACATGACCCACGCCGGCCGCGCTCCCGCCGCTGCCGCCGCCGCGCCGGACGCCAAGTGCGACGTCTCTTCATGAATCTGTTCAAAATGATCAAAGCGATGTTCACCTCGGCGCCCCGCGCCGAACCCCTCGACTGCGCGGCCCGCCTCCGCTCCGGCGCCGCCGTCCTCGTCGACGTGCGCGAGCCCGCCGAGTGGGCCGAGGGCGTCGCCCAAAACGCCGTGCTCCTCCCGCTCAGCGATCTCACCGGCGGGCGCCTGCAGTGGACGCCCTTTCTCTCCGACCATCGCGAACGCGAGCTGTTCGTCTATTGCCGCTCGGGCGGGCGC
>CAJAYO010000197.1 GCA_903948415.1 uncultured Opitutia bacterium
CACACCCACCTCGTCGGCAGCGAGGGCAGTTTGCTCGACAACAAGTTTCACTCGACGCGGCTGGCGGTGGACAAGAGCAAGTGGAGCGAGCTCTCGATGAAGCTGTTGGATTCCGGCGATGTGTCGGATCATCCGTATCAGGCGCAGTTCCAGGCGTTTTTTGACGCCCTGGTCCGCAGCGAAGAAATGCCGCTGACCTCACTCGGCGAGGCCATGAAGTCGCACCTCGCGGTGCTTGCCGCGGATTTGTCCGCCCGGGAAAACCGCACGGTCAAGCTCTCCGAGTTGCAATGAGCAAGCCCGCCGCCATCGCCATCGCGGCCCATCCGGACGATATCGAGTTCGTGATGGCCGGGACGCTGTGCCTGCTGCGCGAGGCCGGCTACGCCACCCACTATCTCAACGTGGCGAGCGGCTCGGGCGGCAGTCTGGTGCATGGCCCCGCGGCCTTGCGCCGCATTCGGCAGAAGGAGGCGCGGCGCGCGGCAGCGGTGCTTGGGGCGCAGTATCATGAAAGTTACGTCGACGATCTGGAGGTGGTTTATTCCGTGCCGTTGCTGCGGGCGGTGACGGCGGTGATTCGCGCGGTGAAGCCCACGATCGTCCTGACCCACTCGCCCCAGGACTACATGGAGGACCACACCAACGTGTCGCGACTGGCGGTCACGGCGGCATTTGCCCGGGGTGTGCCGAATTTCGCGTCGCAACCGCGCCGGGCCGCGTGGGGCGGGGACTGCACCGTTTACCACGCGATGCCGCACGGACTGGTCGATCAACTGCGGCGACGGGTCGCGGCCGGCGCTTATGTGGATACCACCTCCGTGCAGGCCACGAAACTCGCCGCGCTCGCGTGCCACGAAAGCCAGCACGCGTGGTTGAAATCCACCCAAGGAATGAATTCCTACCTGCGCGAGATGGAGGTGACCTCGCACGAACTCGGCCGCCGGTCGCGGCGGTTTGCCCTCGCCGAGGGATGGCGCCGGCATTCGCCCATGGGGTTTTGCGCGGAAGGCGCCGATCCGCTCCGCGACGCGCTCGGAAAAAATTATCTGATCAACGGCGCCTACGAGCGCAGCCTGAGTCGCGGCCGGTAAGCGAACTCGTCCGGAAGGCCCTCATGTCATCGTCACCCCGCCAACTCCGCGTCGCCTCCGTGCAGTTTGAGAGCGCGCCCGGCGACAAGGAAGCGAACTTCCTCAAAGTGGAAGCCTTCACGGCGGCGGCCGCCGCGCAGGGCGTGCGGCTCGTGATTTTCCCCGAGGGCTGTGTGAGCGGATATTGGTTTGTGCGCCGGCTCACCAGGGAGCAACTCGCCGCGTTGGCGGAGCCGATTCCTGCGGGCCCGAGCACGCAGCGGTTGGTCGCTCTGGCGCGGCGGCACGGACTCTCGGTCGGGGCGGGGTGGTTTGAAGCGGGCGAGGGCGATACATTTTATAACACCTACGTCGTCGCGTTGCCCGACGGCACGGTGCACCGGCATCGGAAACTGCACGCCTTCGAGCACGCGGCGATCAGCAGCGGCAGCGAGTTCACGGTGTTCGATTTGCCGGACGGATTTCGGGTCGGGGTGTTGATTTGTTACGACTGCAACATTGGCGAGAACGTCCGCCTGACCGCTCTGCGCGGGGCGGAGATTCTCGTGGCGCCGCATCAAACCGGCGCGGTGCGCAGCCGGAATCCACACCTCATGGGCGTGATCGAGCGCCCCGTCTGGGAGAACCGGCACCGCGATCCGGCGGCAATTCAACGCGAGTTTCTGGGCGACAAAGGCCGGGGTTGGCTCATGCGCTGGCTGCCCAGCCGCGCACACGACAACGGACTGTTCCTCATTTTCAGCAACGGCGTCGGCATCGACGACGATGAAGTGCGCACGGGCAATGCGATGATTCTTGATCCGTATGGCCGGATCCTTGTCGAGACTTCCGCCGCCGCCGATGCGCTGGTGGTGGCGGACTTGGACGCGGGACTGTTGGAGCACGCGACCGGGCGTCTTTGGATTCGCGCCCGCCGGCCTGAGCTTTACGGTCCGCTCGCGCAGCGGACCGGACAGGAACGCGACACCCGCGAAATCAAATTCCAAGAATAGTCCCGCCGTCCCGTTTTTCCA
>CAJAYO010000198.1 GCA_903948415.1 uncultured Opitutia bacterium
AGGGACCGACACCGGCCGCGAGGGCGGCGGCAATACCGCCGCGTTGCAGGAACGAGCGGCGCGTGAGATCAGGACGGGACTGATTGGTAGTTTTCATCAGGAAAAAAGGGAGGCGAATTATGGTGGATTGGCGGCAGGACCGGGACCGGCGTCCGACTGGCGACTGACTGGACGCGGCCCCGATTGCCTACGTAATCAAGAAATTGTTAATTCAACTTTTCGAGTGCGCAGCTTTGACGACTTTTTGTGATGAACCCCGACCTGACGTAGGTAGGTTAAGACTACGGGGGCCGGTCGCGGAAGGGACCGCCCCCAGAGCGGGCCGCCCGCACGGATCCGGACGGAAGGAGTCACCGCCTTCGGCTCTGGGCGTACGTAGTCTCCCCGAAAAGGTCCGGAACGTGTCCGGAAATTTCGGCCAACGGCGCGGTTTCGGGCGGAGGAATTGGTGCTGAATCCAAAAACGCCGGACCAAGACAAGCCGTGCTCGGCCCGAAACCGCCCCATGAAACGATCCGCTTCACGAACTTGAGCGGGTCGGGTCCTCGCGCCGCCGCAGGATTGACCGACGGGAAAGAGGGACCATTCGGTGGGGCGGCCCGGCGATTTCGCGAGGGAGATCGCCGCCGCAGCTCGTCGCCACTTTTCTTGGACACGGGACCGTAAACCCCCAAGCCAACCAATCCGACGACCGATCCCCGGCAAACGAAGCGCCCCGCCCAACTCGCCCCGACAATCCCCCGCGACGCCGGGGCGCGAAACGCCCGGCCGACGTCGTCCTCGGCGCGCTACGTGGCCAAGCGCTCGCGGCGCTCAGCCGCCCCACCGCCGGGCCCCACGCCGCGACCCGCGGAACGGCTCGAGCGGGGGCCGCACGGTCAGGCGCAGGCGTTGCAGATCCGCCACGCGGGCGAACCGGCGTAACGGCGGCCCGATAAACCTCCTCCTGCGGCCGTGGCGCCCCCTCCCCTGCCCTCGCCGCACCGCGTGGCATCCGCGCCGGCCAAGACGCACGATGGCCGCATCGTCACCGCCGCGCCCACGGTGCGCTGGGCCACCGATGACGCGAAAGTGCGGACCCGCGACGACGCCTGGCGGTGGCCGTCCACGACCATCGACCCGGGGAGCGCCGAGGGCCTCGGCCACCCCGTCGGCCAAAGCGGCGACCGCTTCGCAAATGACAAACACGTCGCCCGGGCGCTCACGCACGTCTTCGGCCCGAGCGCCGTCGGCGCGGCCCGCGGCGGTGAACGGCGCCACGCTCACGGCCGGCGCGACCGCACCGACGACGGCCCGGGCCAGAGCCGCTTCCCCGGCCGCACGCCGAGCTTCGCGTTCGTCGGCGAGCCCGCGCCCCACGGCGGCGTCAAACGTTGCCACCGCAGGCTCAAGCCCCTACCTCAGCCCCGGCTACACCGCTCGCCACCGCGCCGAACTCGCCGCCGCTGGCGCCGCCTGCGTCATCACCGAAGACCGCGACTGGCGATTCGCGAAACTCGGTGAAAAAAGGCTCCGCGCCGACCGCCGCGCTGATCCGCCCGCCTCCCGTTTAGCCGCCCAACAACCGTGGTCGTGTGTCCCGGAAACCAGAGCCGACACCGCCCGCGGGTTGAGCCGGCTTACGTCGATTCACGCAGGAGCGCCTCACGGGCGGCAACCAGGAGTTCGTTGGGTCTAAACGGCTTGTTCAGCACCCGAAAGGCCCCGAGTTTCTTCGCGATGTTGAGGTAGAGGTTCATGTTCTTCGGAGCGTCGCCCGACATCGCAATCACCGGCAATCGAGGATGACTACTGCGGAGGGCCGCGATCGTCTCAATCCCGTCCCGCTCCGGCATCACGATATCGGTGACCAGAAGATCGATGTAATTTTGGCTGAGGATCTCGTTCACGCCCCGGCCATCGGGCAGCGCATACACCAAAAAACCCGCATTCGAAAGCACTGCGGTCACGAGGGCTCGGCAGTCCTCGTCATCGTCCAGGACGAGCACGGTCGGCGTGTACTCCAAGGGCTCGCTCCCGGCGGGCGAGGTGGCGGGTGGAGTCGCGGGAGCCAAACGATTGCTGCTTTCGAGCATGGGAGAAGTCACCCGGGACGGTACGCGATGCAGGCTGCGGCTCGGCAACGGGCAAGGTTACTTAGTCTTTGGGCGCTTGTGCCCGTCAAGGTCAGAGGAGGGGGATCGATGGTTTGAGCGCTTGGCCGGAAAAGGGGAGCGGGGGAAGGCGGGCCGGAGAGGTGGCGACAGGGACTCCGGCTTCGCCATCGTCGTCAGGCGCCTCACCTTCGTCTCGTGCCTCACCTTCGTCACGCGGGAGCGACCAAGCGCCCGCTCCTTTCACCGGGGCGGGTTTTTCCTGGCGGGCCGTTCCTGGCCCGTTTGCGGGCATTGACGCCCGCCGGACGACTCACCGCCCCACCCGACCGGTTTGCGCCCGCAAATCGCCACGAACCGAGGCCCCCTCCCCCTCGTCAGGGATGACGGGACGGTTCTGCTCACCGGTTACGATCCTGCCGGCGACAACGGCCGCGCGTATTGCCCTGGCCGGATACGACGAGTGAAAAAACCGGACACAGACCGGACCCAGAAAAAACGGCCGCGGCATTTTTCCCGAAATCCGGCCAACAAAAAACCCCTTAACTCGCAGGGAGCTAAGGGGCTTAAAAGCTGGTGCGGCCATAGGGAGTCGAACCCCAAACCTCCAGATTCGTAGTCTGGCGCTCTATCCAGTTGAGCTATGGCCGCGTAACAGAGGGCGGAAAGAAGCAGCCATTCACGGTCCAGTGCAAGCGGTAATTTCATCGGGCTGCGCACGAACCGCTCCGGCGGGAGGCGGCCGACCGAAAACGCCCCGCCGCCCGTCCCGTCTTCGGCTTACTTGCCGATGCCGTGGGCGCGAAAGCCCAGCTCCCGCAATTTCGCCAGATCGAGGATGTTTCGCCCGTCGAAAATAAACGCGGGCTTGTGCATCGCCGCGTAGATCTTCGCAAAATCGAGCGTCTTGAATTCGTCCCACTCGGTGACGACCGCGAGGGCGTGCGCGCCCGCCGCGGCCGCGTAGACATCCTGCGCCACGGTCAGACGCGAATCGACCCCGGCGATAGTTTCCCTTGCGCCGGCGATCACGTCGCGGCGGATCTCCTCCGCTGGCACTTTCGGGTCATAAACCACCACCCGCGCCTGTTCCGCGAGCAAATCGCGGCACACCGCAATCGCCGCCGACTCGCGGGTGTCATTGGTGTCCTTCTTGAACGCAAAGCCCAGGACGGCAATTTTCTTGTCCGCGACCGAGTTGAACAGCGACCGCACGATCTTCCCGGCGAAGCGGTGCTTCTGCCAGTCGTTCATCTTGACCACGCTCTCCCAATACGCCGCCACTTCGGACAGGCCGAAACTCTCGCACAGATAGACAAGGTTCAAAATGTCCTTCTGGAAACACGAGCCGCCGAAGCCTACCGACGCCTTCAGAAATTTCGGCCCGATGCGCGAATCCTTGCCGATCGCGTGCGCCACCTCGTCGACATCCGCCCCCGTCGCTTCGCAGAGCGCCGAGATCGAATTGATCGACGAAATGCGCTGCGCGAGAAATGCGTTGGCCACCAATTTGGACAGCTCGCTCGACCACAGATTGGTGGTGATGATCCGGTCGCGCGGCACCCAGTGCGCATAGACATCGACCAGCGTCTTGACCGCCGCATCGCCACCCGGCGTGCGTTCCCCCCCGATCAACACCCGGTCCGGCATGTGCAGGTCCGCGATCGCCGTCCCCTCCGCGAGGAACTCCGGATTGGACAGCACCTCGAATTTGAACCCGCGCGAATTCGCCGCGAGGATGTCTTTGATCGTCTCGGCGGTTTTGACCGGGATCGTCGATTTTTCCACGATGATTTTCGGGCCGTTCGCCTGCTCGGCGATGGTCCGCGCCACCGATTCGATGAACCGCAGATCGGCCGCGCGCCCCGCCCCCACCCCATAGGTCTTCGTCGGCGTGTTCACCGCCACAAAAATGATGTCGGCCGCGCGGATCGCGGCATGCACCTCGGTCGTGAAGTGCAGGTTTTTGCCCCGCGTCTGCCGCACCACGTCGTCGAGCCCCGGCTCATAGATCGGCAGCGTGTCGGAATTCCACGCGGCGATGCGCGCGGCATTCATATCCACGACGCGGACTTCGATATTCGGGGCCTTGAGGGCGATCATCGCCATGGTCGGCCCGCCAACGTAACCGGCTCCAATGCAGCAAATTTTCATAGTATTTCGGTCACCATTGCCCGCCCCAGGTGCAAATCCAAGGCATAAAAAAGGGCCGGCGTAAACCGGCCCGTGGGCGCACGGCGCTGACGACGGAAAAAGACGACAGCGTCAGGCCGGATGCGGAGCCGGCGCGGCGTGTCCGCCAATATCGCCGGGACTCGTCGCCGGGTCCGCGGGCTTTTTCTCCGACGATTTCTCGTCCAGTTTTGGCGGCAACGGCATCACGATGGGCGAACGAATCTCGCCGAATTGGAGAATCTCCAACACATGGCGGCCTTCGATCGTCTCATGCTCCAGCAGCGCCTCGGCCATTTTGTCCAACGCCGCCCGGTGCGACAGGATCAGCTCTTTCGCGCGCAAATACTGTTGATCG